>CADCOZ010000109.1 GCA_902803125.1 uncultured Ruminococcus sp. | reverse complement strand
TTAGCTCAGTTTTTAGGAACCGGCTGTACAGACCCAGAAAGATATTGGCACAAAAAACCTTTTGCTTGTCGAATACTTGAAAGACATCAACACAAAAGTTTTTCGAAAGCTTTTCAAAGGCTTGCGGGCGACACGAAGTTAGTCCCTTTAGGGAGTGCAGGGGCAGAGCCTCTGGTGGGAGGTTTGGAGGGCAACGCCCTCCAACACAACGCCCTCCAACATTAAAAAGCGGATTGGATGGCAGAAAAAGCGGCATCGAAGTCGGATTTGGTGACAAGGAGGGAAACTTGGGATTCGCTGGTGGTGATGAGGCGAACATCGGCACCGGCTTGGGCGGCTTGGGCAAAGATTTTGGCGGCTACACCGGGACAGTTCTCCATGGCGGTATCGGAAATCGAGATTTTGCAGTTGCCGCTGCTGACAATCGGCTTGATGTGGTCGTGGTTCAGCGTGGAAGTGTAGCTGAGAATCTGCACCAGATCGTCATCGCTGACGGTGAAGGACAGACTGGTCAGGGAACTTTGCGGCGGGGTCAGGGAAATCATGTCTACGTCAATATTCATGGAGGCAATCTTTTCAAATACCTCTGTTACAAAATTCATGTTGGCAGGGACGTTCTGCAAAATAATCAGGGTTATATCGTCACATACGGTTATGGTCGGTTTCATTACAATTCACCTCGTTGTCGTCAATAGGTTCAGTTATTGTCGGAATCCTTCAGCAGATCCGCCATGTTATACATACCGGCGGGCTTGCCCTTCAGAAAAACAGCCGCATTTAAGGCCCCAACGGCAAATACCGTTTTGGAACGGGCGCTGTGGCTGATGGTCAGCACCTCGTCCTGTCCGGCAAAAATCACTTCATGCTCGCCCACAATATTGCCGCCCCGAACAGAATGAATGCCGATTTCCTTTTTATCCCGCTTTTTGCGGCAGGCGTGGCGGTCATAGACATATTCGGCATCGGTCTTGACCGAAGAAATAGCCTCGGCTATCATCAGGGCGGTGCCGCTGGGCGCATCTAACTTCTGGTTGTGGTGCTGTTCGATGATTTCAATATCAAAGCCATCCCCGAAAACAGCGGCGGCTTTTTTGGCTAACTCGATAATCAGATTGATACCCAGTGACATATTGCCGGAATAGAACACCGGGATTTCGCAGGCGGCCGCCTGAATCTGCTTTTTTTGTTCCTCGCTGTAGCCGGTGGTACAGATAACCGCCGGCATCCGGTGAGCCACAGCATACTTCAGCAGAGAATCCAACAGAGCCGGATTGGAAAAGTCCACAATGACATCGGCCTGACAGCCTGCTTGCTCCAGCTTGTCAAAGGAATCGGCATACATAAAATCGGCCTGCTGAGGAGCCACCAAGTCCACACCGCCAACAATACGGCAGTCCTCTCTGCCTTCGGCGGCACTTAAAAGGCTTTTGCCCATTTTGCCTGAACAGCCTGTGATAATAATCTTTGTCATAGCTTTGTCCGTCCTTTTTATAAATAGGGTCTTTCGTTCTTTTGTCGGACGAAAGACCCGTTTCATCATCGCATTCTTTTATTCTTCCTTCGTACCGGTTCCGTTACGAAAGGATACCGTACTTTTGCAGACAGGCTCTCAGTGCTTCAAAGCCTTTTTCGCTCATCGGGGCCAGCGGCATTCTGCACGGACCGCAGTTGAAACCAATCAGGTTCATAGCGGCCTTGACAGGAATCGGGTTGACATCAGAGAACAGCATATCCATCAGTTCGATATAATACTTCTGCATCTCAAAGCTCTCTTTGAACTGGCCGTTCAGCGCCAAGGCCATCATGTCGTGGCACTCTCTGGGGCAGATATTCGCAAAAACGGAGATAACACCCAGACCGCCCATCGCAACCATGGTATACGCCTGACTGTCCTCACCGCTGTAGATATCCAGATTATCGCCGCAAAGGGCCATGGTACGCACCAAAGCGGAGATATCGCCGTTCGCTTCTTTAGCGGCCTGAATATTCGGGTGCTTGGCCAGTTCCGCATAGGTTTCCGGCTTGATGTTGCAGCCCGTTCTGGACGGCACATTATACACAATCATCGGAATGTGAATGCGGTCGGCAATATAGTTATAATGACGTACCAAACCCGCCTGCGAGGTCTTATTATAATACGGTGTGACAGACAAAATAGCATCTGCCCCAAAATCCTCTGCTTCCTTGGAAAGATCGGCCGCAAAAAGGGTATCGTTGCTGCCCGTTCCGGCGATGACCGGCACACGCTTGGCTACCTTTTCCACCGTGTAGCGAATCACTTCGCAGTGTTCTTCCTTGCTCAGGGTCGCAGATTCACCGGTGGTACCGCAGGCCACGATAGCATCGGTGCCGTTGGCAATCTGAAAATCAATCAGTCTGCCGTATTCCTCATAATTCACACTGCCGTCATTGTTCATCGGGGTAACAATGGCCACAGCGGAACCCTTAAAAATCGGATTTCCCATAAAAAACCTCCTCCATTAAATGTAGTTTTCTGCACAGAGCAGTTCTGCCAGCAGAACCGCACCGCCGGCCGCTCCTCGCAGTGTGTTGTGGGACATACACACAAATTTGATGGTATACTGTGTATCCTCTCTCAGACGGCCAACCGATACAGCCATGCCGTTTTCGAGGTTACGCTCGGACTTGATCTGCGGTCTGTCCGGCTCGGTGAAATAGTGCAGGAACTGTTTCGGCGCACTCGGCAGGTTCAGTTCCTGCGGCTTGCCTCTATAGCTTTCCCAATCTTTAATAATCTGTTCGATACCGGGGTTTTCCTCCAAATCCACAAAAACAGCGGCGGTATGACCGTCAGAAACCGGTACACGCAGGCACTGTGCTGTAATGCAGGGAGAAGTGGCCTTGACGATTTGACCGTTTTCAATGGTACCCCAAATCTTCAGCGGCTCCTGTTCGGACTTTTCTTCTTCGCCGCCGATATAGGGAATGAGGTTGTCCACCATTTCCGGCCATCTTTCAAAGGTCTTGCCGGCACCGGAAATCGCCTGATAAGTACAAGCCAGCACTCTCTTGACACCGTACTTCATCAGCGGGTGAATAGCCGGCACATAGCTTTGCAGGGAGCAGTTGGACTTCACCGCCACAAAGCCTCTCTTGGTACCCAAACGCTTTCTCTGTGCCTCAATCACTGCTAAATGACCGTCATTGATTTCCGGAATAACCATCGGCACGTCCGGCGTAAAGCGGTGCGCACTGTTATTGGATACCACCGGGCATTCGGCCTTGGCATAGGCTTCTTCCAACGCACGGATATCTTCTTTTTTCATATCAACGGCACAGAATACGAAATCCACCTGAGAAGCGATGGCTTCCACATCGGCCGCATCCATAATGACCATATCCTCCATAGCTTTCGGCATCGGCACGGTCATCGCCCAGCGATTACCGGCGGCTTCTTTATAGGTTTTGCCGGCCGAACGGGCGCTGGCCGCCAGCACTTTTACATTGAACCACGGATGATTTTCGAGCAGAGTCGCAAAACGCTGACCCACCATACCGGTAGCTCCGATGATACCCACATTATACTTTTTTTCCATATTTCCTCTCTCCTTCAAAAATTGGTAGGCTCTTATTATCCTATGCTGTATCCCGCAGGTATGACAGCATGGGAACTGTAAAAATCAATCCCGTTATGACCCAATAAAAAAGACCGGTCAGCACCGGTCATAAAAGGAACTCTATGGCAGAAGGATATTCCCAAGCCGCCGGCATCATAAAGCATTACAGCACTTGATGATGTCATCAGCCGATGAGAATGAACCCGATAGCACTCCACCACAGATTTTTATGATGACAGTCATACACTCCTATAGTGTATGCCCAAAGCCGAAACTGCCGCATTTCGCTTTTCGGCGGCCAAGCTCTTCTGCAAGTATCTTCAGCGTTGGCCGCCTTCTCCTGCATACACGCTTTTGCCGCACCTCTATCCGGACATAACGATTTTCATTTTTAACTGCTTCTACTATACCATTCCCTTATCCTCTTGTCAAGCCTTTTATTTGAACCGACAGCCTCAGGGGTAGCCACTTGGGGGAACCCCTTTTCTGGCGAAAAAAGGGAGAGCGGGTGTCCGGTGGACACCTTGGCCGCAAGGCCAAAGCGACCGGA
>CADCOZ010000108.1 GCA_902803125.1 uncultured Ruminococcus sp. | reverse complement strand
CAAAGGCCGATTTAACGCTCAAACCGGATATTACCGCTCCCGGCGACAATATTCTGTCTTCCATTGATAAACAGGGATTCGGTGTCATGTCCGGCACGTCGATGGCTTCACCGTGTGCGGCCGGGGCGTATGCCGTGATGAAACAGTATATTTTTTCCAACAGTTACTGCAGTATCTATTTAGGCACCCAAACACAGGAATTTATCTATCAGCTCCTGATGAGTACCGCCGATATTCTTTCGTATCGGGATACCGAAAAACCTTTGTATTACAGTCCCCGCCTGCAGGGAGCCGGCGGCATCAATTTGGAAAAAGCCATTCAAACAAGAGCCTTTTTATCTGTAGATGATGCCCGCCCGTCCGTATCCCTTGGAGAAAGTACGGAAGGTACCTACCGTTTCCGCTTCTCGGTTTCGAGCTTTTCCTCTGAAACACAGCAGTTTACGCCGGATTATATTCTCCAGACAGACGGTTATCGGCTTTCGGAACACGAGCAGGAACGAGCCCATTATGTCAATAGCTTTATACCGGATGATATCCGTTCACGGGCCAAAGTGACATTTTCCGTTGACGGTCAGCCGGTTCAAACCATCTCTGTGGAGCCGTTTGAAACCCTTGAGGTGGAGGTTACCCTGACATTGGATCCGGCCTATGTCACTTCGCACAGCCAATTGTTCTCCAATGGCTTTTTTGTGGACGGCTTCATCTGTATGAACAGTGAGGAAGCTGTTGACCTGCATCTGCCGTTTACCGGTTTTTGCGGCGACTGGTCAAAGGCAGACATATTCCCGCAGAATATTTATCATGATGATGCCCTGTTCCCGGTGGGACAAAGTACCTTGTCGATCGTGTCCGCATTTGATTCGGGTTCCTCTTTTGCAGAAACTGCGGGTGTCAATGTATTCGGCTATAAAGATTTGCCGACCAATATTTCGTTCGGACAAAACAGCCTGCGTTCCTATCTGAATATTCCGGAAACGGTCTATGTCAACCCGTGTGTACTGCTGCCCAATATTCATGTACTGCGGGATGTGATGGATTATACCATCAGTATCTATGACAAAAAAGGTGTTCTGCTGTTCTGTCAGAATTTCGGGGATATTTCTTCCTACTTCAATCCGTCCGGCGCACAGTATGCGTATCTCACAGAACCGTCAAAACGTCCCATACTGAACGAGTTTTTCGAGTTTGCCGATACCCTGACCGAAGGCGAGTATACCTATATTGTGTCGGCCTCCACGGTTGGCATCGACGGCAATCCGCAGAGAACAGAGCATTTTATGTTTCCTATCCATGTGGATAACACCGCCCCTTCCATTCAGGAATACTATCTGCAAAAAACCGATGACGGTAAGCTGTATCTGCATCTTTATGCCAAAGACAACAATATCCTGCAGGGTATCCGTCTTTCGGCCATACAATACGATAATTTCCAGAAAATTGTCGCCCGCTTTGATCTGCGGGAAGATATGCTCCAATACTGGGGCAGCAGTGACAAATTTGTGGAGTATCATTATGATGCCGCCTCTGATCTGTATTATTTTCGCTATGACCTGACAGAGTATCAACCGTTTATCCAAAGCAAGATGGACGAAAAAGCAGAGGTCTATTCCGATGGCGATGTCACCATCATTTTCGAAAACGAAACCGATTATTCCAATATCGAAAAAGATCTTGTGCTGTTGGAAGCGGTTGACGGTGCGTATAACTGTGGGGAAGATAATGTTATTGATATCAATCACTACGGTGAAGCCCGATTGAAGCTGACAGATGAAAACGGTCAGCCGTTAGCCGGTGTTTTGGTAACCCATAACGGTCAGATTTACGAAAGCGACCGTGACGGCCTGATTCAGCTGAGGAATCTTCCGCTATGGAAAAATGAATGTTATATTGTCGATGACTATCTTTCAGCCGAAACCAACCGCCCGTATATACGGTTCTTTTTAGGCAAAGACAACTGGAAGTTTGACAACAGCGTTGTCCTGAAGCACGTGCCGCAATCTGTTGTGGTATCGGAATCTTCCCTTGAACCTTCCCGCCATGTTTCTGAGGCCTCAGAAAGCACCGAAACCAAACGGGAGCCGACCATTATTGTTAACTTTCATACCGGTGACAGCGGTTCATATGGCCTGTTGGTAACGGCCTTGGCTGGCCTTGTATCGGTCTGTTTAACGGTCTGCATTGGCCGCAGAAGAAAGAAAAAACACCAATAAACCGATTGGATCACTGAAAAAAATACCCCGAACAGCGGCACGGCTTTTGGTGCGGCTGTTCGGGGTATTTTGCAGGAAAAAGCCCGCCGGATTACCGACGGGCTGGTGTTCTGATGGTGCGGTCTGAAAGGCTTATTCTGCTTTGTCACCGAAAATATTGAAACGGAAGAGCTTCGATTCGTCTTCAGGCTTCTGACATTCAATATGGGCGTTGGTAATCTTACCGCCCTCAATCAGCTGGGTAAGACCGATCAGCTGGCAGAGCTTACTTTTGAGGTTAAGGCGGTCACCTTCGTCAGTTACCAAAAATACATCGCCTTCGCAGGTATCAATAACGGACAGAAAAGCTTTCACATCGACATCATGAAGTTCAATTGCATTAGACATAATAAGTACCTCCTTAATGAACACTCTGATTATTTGTTTTCTGCAAGCGTTTTCCGCTTACAGTTACATTATAGCATAAACGGCAGGAAAGTCAACCTTTATTTTATGGAATGTGCGACAACAAAAATGTTGAATTTTGTTAATATTGACGAAGTTCTGTCCATATAAGTTCCCTTTTTGATCTGCCAGTTCCCTGGGGGAAACCTTTTTCTGGCGAAAAAAAGTTTTCCCTCAGACCCCTTTTCAAAATTCGCTGACTTTGACCTGCCAAAAGTTTTTAAACAGGCTATACAAGATGTCCGTCGGCAATTCGGATGCACCGCTGTGCCATAGAGGCTACTTTGTTGTCGTGGGTAATGATGATGAGGGCGGAACCGTCACGGTGCAGCTGTTTTAAGATGTCCATTACTTCCTGACCGGAACGGCTGTCTAAATTGCCGGTCGGTTCATCTGCTAAAATCAGCTTTGGCCGAGCGGCTACGGCACGGGCAATAGCCACTCTCTGCTGCTGACCGCCCGATAATTCCAGCGGTTTATGATACATCCGCTGTTCCAGTCCCCCCATCGCAAGGGCCTGTATGGCAGAAAACCGCCGTTCTTTTCGGGACATTCTGCGGTAAATCAGCGGCAGTTCCACGTTTTCTACGGCGTTCAGCGATGGAATCAAATGGAAACTCTGAAAAATAAAACCGATAACATGGTTGCGGACAAAAGAAAACTGCTTTTCTTTCATGGCAGATACGGGAACTCCGTTAAGATAATAATCTCCCGCTGTTGGCACGTCCAAACACCCCAAGATATTCATCAGGGTGGATTTGCCGGAACCGGACTGCCCTGTTACCGAAACAAATTCGCCTTCCCGAACGGTAAGATTGATATGGGCTAAGGCGGATATCGTACCGCCTTTGGTGCAGTATTGCTTGCTAATGTCCGATAATACAATCAATTCCTTCATGCCAAAACCTCGTTTCAAAAAGATATACTATTATTTTGGCCGTTCAGGAGATGATTTATTTATGTTCGGCGGCATAGGAACAAATTTCGTTCAAACAACAGCTGTTACACTGCGGCTGACCGGCTTTGCATACCGCTCGTCCGTGCAGTACCAAACGATGGCAAAAATCATTGGAGCGATCGGGCGGCAGGAGTTCCCGCAGGCTTTTTTCGATTTTGGCGGCCTCTTTGATTTGATGAAAACCGAGCCGTCCCGTAATACGGATACAATGGGTATCTACCACAACGGCAGGCTTCCCGAAAATATCCCCGATAATCAGGTTCGCTGTTTTGCGGCCGACACCCGGCAGCTGTGTTAAGGCTTCTATGGTATCCGGCACGGTGCCGCCGTATACCTCACACAGCATTTGACTCATATGTACAATATCCCTTGCCTTGGTTTTATACAGTCCGCAGGTTTTGATGGGTGTTTCTACCTCCTCAATCGAAGCATTGGCAAAAGATGCTGCGGTCGGAAACTGCTCGAATAAGGCCGGCGTGACCATATTGACTCGTTTATCGGTGCATTGGGCGGCCAGACGGGTGGCCACTAACAGCTGAAACGGATCGGTATAGACCAGCGAACAAATAGCATCCGGATAAGCCTCTTCCAAGAGCTGTACGGCTTTCAGGGCTTTTTCTTTTGGTTCCATGTGCATCAACCTCTTTCCTTTACAGATCGGTTTGTCAAAATAGAAGGAACGACGAAGCCTGTCGCTTCGCCGTTACCGTTTGTATGAATAGATGATAGCGGTTTTCAAAACCGTGCCAAGAGTTTTTCTTTATCGGAGGTATCTGCCGACCGCACGGCCGCTTTAACATTGAGCAGTTTGGACGGCACCATCACTAATTCATCGGCTTCAAAAGCCAGAAGGGTTTTGGTCATATGCGTATCAGAGGCCAGTTCTCCGCAAAGGGCAATTCTCTTGTGATACTGATGGGCTGTCCGACAAACAAACTTAATCAACCTCAATACGCCCCGATGATACGGTTCATAAAAATACTCTAACTTCTGATTTTCTCTGTCCATCGCCAGTGTATACTGCGTCAAAGAGTTGGTGCCAATCATCAGGAAATCGGATATTTTGCAGATATCATCGGCAATCAGGGCCGCCGCCGGTGTTTCAATCATGGTACCCAGTTTAATATCACTGCTGTACTCCTGTCCTTTGGCACGAAGAGACAGTCTTACTTCTTCGAGGGTTCGCCGGACATAATCAATTTCTTCGACATTATTGACCATCGGCAGCAGAATCGACAGTTCACGATCCTCAGCGGCACGGAACAAAGCCCGCAGCTGCGTGGTGAATATATCCTTGTTATCCAGCAGTACCCGAATCCCTTTATAGCCGATTGCCGGATTTTTTTCTTCGGGAATATCCAGATAGGGAATAGAGCGTTCCGAACTGAGATTGGCCAGCTGAATGACCACTCTCTTTTTCTCAAAAGCACGGAACAGCCGCTGATATACAGCTAATTGTTCCTCTTCCTGCGGGGGAATATTTCTCTTGGAAAACAGATAATCCGTTCGGAATAAACCAACGCCCTCAGCATCGCTGTTTTTGACCGCTTCAATACCGTCCAGTGTATCCAACGAAGCGGAAAGCACTACAGACTGACCGTTTTTCGTCACAGCGGGCAGTCCGATTTGATCTTTGAGGTATTGCATCTGCTGTTCATAGTGTTTTTGCTTGGCACGGTAATGGGCGATAGTATTATGGTCAGGACTGATAACAACCCGTCCGCTTTGACCGTCAATAATAGCATCCATGCCGTCGTAGCGGGAGAGAGAACCTTTAATTTGTGTTACCAGCGGCAGTCCCAAGGTTCTGGCCAAAATAGCTGTATGCGAATTGCGGGAACCTTTTGTGGTAACGAAACCCAGCAGGTTTTTCTGGTTCAGGCTGATGGTTTCACTCGGCAGTAATTCGGAGGCGGCCACAATGACCGGTTCACACTCATTGTCAGAGGTGTTTTTCTTCGGGTGCAGAATTTCCAGTACGGCATTAGCGGCATCCATCACATCGGAATAACGCTGCTGTAAATACTCATCATCCATCGAACGAAAAATTTCCGCAATTTTAAGGGCGGTATTATGCACCGCAAATTCGGCGTTCAGGTGCCGTACCAATATCAGATTTTCAACGGTTTCCACAAATTTGGAATCCTCTAAAATCATCATATGCGTTTGAAAAATGACCGACTTGCTTTTGCCCAGATGCTTACACGCTTCATCATAAATGGCGGCCAAATGTATTTTGGCGGCTTTCACGGCGTTTTTATACCGTTTCAATTCAGCCGCTGTATCGGTAACGGAGTATTTGGGAACATTATCGGATGAGTTTGAGTAAAACGACAGCTTACCGATGGCGATTCCGTCAGAAACACCTTTTCCGTATAGCTCTAACATACTGTTTCACTCCTTCCTTATTGGCTGCTAAATCAAATAACTTGTTTTCAGGCTGATGTTTTTCTTGTGCTGAAGGCGGTGCGGCCGGCGGCTTTGTCCCTTCGCACAATATCCCTATTACTATTAAACTATAAATTGCCAAAGATGTCAACAACTACTAAGATAATATTTGTGCTATTTTTATGATTTTCGTGTCATTTTACACGGAATGTTGGAGGGCTTGTGTCTTGCTTGTCGGATCAAATTCAGCGAATGTAGGAAGGGGAGAAAAAGTGAATAATGAATAACGAATAATGAATAATGTGTGAGGAACCTAAATTCAGCGAATTTCGGGAGGGGCTCCCCCAAGTGGCTGACGATTGGAAAGGGGTTTTCGTGGGTTATTGACGAGCGGTCAGCAACATGGTACAATAAGAGCAGACAAACTTGTACAAAAAATGACAAGGAGTGAAGCTCATGAAACGAACCGCTTTCAAGCTTTTGATGCTATTGATGATCATATCTGCCGTATGTTTTTGCACGGCGTGCGGGAACGATTCGTCCGAAGAAACTGTTTCCCGTCAAAGTTCTTCCGAACCGGAAAGTACAGATGTTTCCGAAGAACCGGAACCGCCGACCTTATTGAAAAGCACCTTTGGCACCCTGTACAGCGGTGAAGCCTATGCCATTGAAACCGATATCACGGTAGAAAGTGCGTTAGCACCGGCCAGCGGCAACCACTATCATCTGAAGATTGCCGTTGATAAAACAGTTCAAAAAGCCATGCTGTATATGAACATTGAAGACGGCAGTGTGAACCATATCATTATCAAAGACGGTCAGTCCTATAAT
>CADCOZ010000107.1 GCA_902803125.1 uncultured Ruminococcus sp. | reverse complement strand
AGAAAAAGGTTTCCCCCAACGGGGTCCAGGGGCAGAGCCCCTGGTGGGGTGCAGGGGCAAAGCCCTTGCTGGGAGGTTTGGAGGGCAAAGCCCTCCAACATTCGGTCAGGGCATGATTTCAATGACGGTTTTGGCGGGCAGGCAGACGATGGTGTCGCCGACGGCGGTAATACGTCCCTTGTTGACACAGATTTTGTCGGGACAGTCGGAATGCTCTACATAAACGCCGCCTGCTCCGCAGACGACACATAAACGGATGTTCCGGTCACCGTCAATCCAATGGCGGGAGGACTCTCGCAAGTCCAGCTGTAAGACCGCTTGGCCGTTCACACGCACTTCCGCATGGGTGCCGGCCGGACTACAGCAGGATTGAACAATGAGCCACCCCACACAGATGACCGCCGTCAGCACTAACCCCCATACTGCCCACCGATAACCGCTTGTTCGCTTCATGCTTCACCTCTTGACAGAACCGTGCAGGGGGCTTGCGTGGTGATGACATCGGCCAGCCCTTCCGTTATGTACAAGTGATTGTCCTCGTCGATCCATAACACCTCTATTTCGGAATGCTGACGGCAATACTCCATTCCTCGTTCCATACCCATGACAAAAAAAGCCGTTGACAAAGCGTCACACAGCGTACCGCTTTTGCCTATCACCGTTACAGATGTCAAGCTGTTTTGAACCGGACAGCCTGTCTTTGGGTCAAGGATATGATGATACCGCTTGCCGTCCTCCGCTGTAAAATAGCGTTCATAACTGCCGGACGTAATCACTGTGCAATCCTCCGCTTCAATCACGGCAATCGGGTCGCCGCCTTGGGGATTGGCAATACCCACCTGCCAGCGGCTGCCGTCCGGTTTTGTGCCGACAGCCCGAACACTGCCGCCAAGATTCAGCAAAGCCGATGTAATCCCCTTTCGCCGCAGTAAAGAACTGACACGGTCGGCGGCATAGCCTTTGGCCACCGCACCAAAATCAAGTGCTGCTCCTTTGGGCAGTGTTACCGTTTGGTTTTTGATTTGCACGGCACGATAATCCACCAGCGGAAGCAGTGCCTGAAGGGTTTCCTCAGAAGGCACCTGATAGGCACCACCGGTAAAACCCCATGCCTTCAGCACCGGATAAATGGTAATATCCAAGGCACCGCCGCTTTCTTTGGCCACCGCTAACGCCATTTGCAGTAAATCGGCTGTATCTGCCGAAACCGTTACCGCCTGCCCGTTCGCCTGTAACAGACGGCTCAGGTCACTTTCGGGAATGGTCACACTAAACAACCCTTCCAGCCGCTGAATTTCAGTGGCCGCTTCGTTCAAGGCCTGCAACGCATCTTTTCCATAGGCTTTCATCGTCATATAGGTGTCCATCGCAAACAATTCCCGCTGTACGGCTTGTTCGGCCATAGCCGTTTGACAGCCGCTCATCAGCAGCGGCAGTAAAAGACACAGCCAAAAACGACACCGGCACATCAGTTGTTTTGTCATGTGTATCTCTCCTTTGGGACAGGTCATTCGCTGAATCCATTTAACTTCCTCGGAAGTTCCCGAAAAAGTCTATTCTTCACACGAAACCTGACGGCACCTGTTCATCACATTCTTGGATAAACGATAGTAACAGGCAGCCGTATCATAATAGAAAAAAAACAGCAGTACAAACAGCGGTACCAAACTGAGCAGTACCGGCCACGGTACTTTATCCATCAAAAATACTGCCGCCAACAACAATAAGGTAACATACTGACCGACCACCGCATAGGAAGTTAGCCGCAGTATCATGCGGGAGGGTCGTCCCTGTCCGTTCAGACTTTTTCGCAGGGTGTGCAGACAGAGCAGTTCTATGCCGTAACCCGCTGTCCGGCACAGCAGTACACAAACCGTCAGTGCCAAATCACGCACCGTTATATGCAGGGTCTGCTGATAAAAGCTCCATAATGCGGCACTGCTGCCAATCCACCAGCACTCGCCTGCCGCCAGCAAACACCAAATCATCTTTCCGATGTTGGCCGCACACAGCAAGTTTAACCCCTGCTGTACGGCTTTGTCCGATAATTTTCCTTTCTTCTTCCATAAACAGGCATAGGCTCGTATCTGTGCCAAAACACTGATGAGCAAAACCGACTGGATACTGAATAAGATAATCATTTTCTTTGTCCACACCACATAGGTTGTCACCATCAGTGAAATGGTCACCAGCAGGCGAAACCCCACCGCCAACAGCACGACCACACACAAACCGATTCCCCAGCGGCAGGCTTTTGACAGATATTTATGCGGCAGTATCTCCTGCCATGACCTTTCCCGTTCCATTCCTTCACCTCCGTGCGGCGGTTCTTTTCCGCAAAAGAAAACGGACACCCGCCGTGTCCGTCCACCCTTCCGGAGCTTACGAGAGTCTTTGGTATTCTGCCGTATACGTCACGCCGTTTTCTACTGACTGTTCCACCAATACACTGCCCTGTATCACCGCTGTGGCTAACACACCGTCACTCCTCTGCAAAGCGATGCCTGTGCCGCTGTACTGCCATGAAGCCGTAAAATTGCCCAATGCGGCTTCCTCATTATAGTAAACCGCCGTGCCATCGGCGTTAATCACCAAAGTGGT
>CADCOZ010000106.1 GCA_902803125.1 uncultured Ruminococcus sp. | reverse complement strand
AGGAAACCGCCAAGAAGTACAGCAAGGAAGACATCGAGCGTATTTTGGCGGCACTGGGCAATCAGGAGGCTTATGGGCTGGTACTCCGTGCCAAGGGGATTGTTCCCGCACCGGACGGCACATGGATTCACTTTGATTATGTGCCGGAGGAAAGCGATGTTCGCACCGGCTCTGCTGATTATACCGGCCGTATCTGCGTGATTGGTTCCCAACTGAAGGAAGACGCTTTGGAAGCCTTGTTCTGATGAATCGTTGATGGATGGATAAAGGAGGGAAACGCCCATGGAAAAGACCATTCCGGTATATTTGTTTTTAGGCTTTTTAGACAGCGGCAAGACCCGTTTTTTGCACGAAAATCTTTGTGACAGGGAGTTTATGACCGGCGAAAAGACCTTAGTTGTCCTTTGTGAAGAAGGCGAAGAGGAACTCGACACGTCCCAATACCAAGGCGGCAAAAACGTGACGATTGTCACGGTAGATGACCAAAAGGAACTGACCAAGGATTTTCTGACCAAAGCCGCCAAAAAAGCAAGAGCCGAGCGGGTCATGATTGAATATAACGGTATGTGGATGCTGAATGATTTAGGGCAGGCTTTGCCGGACAACTGGCAGGTTTTTCAGATTATGATGACGGCCGATTCTGCTACGTTTGATATGTATAACAGCAATATGCGTCAGTTAGTGTATGATAAAATCAGTGCGACCGAGGTCATATTCTTCAACCGCTATGATGAATCCATCGACAAGATGAAGCTGCACACCATTGTGCGAGCCATCAACCGCCGTGCCAATATTCTGTATGAGTATAAAGACGGTTCTGTGGAGCAGGATCAGATTGTTGACCCTCTGCCGTTTGATGTTCATGCACCCGTGATTGCAGTTAAGGACGAGGATTTCGGTCTGCTCTATTTAGATGCGATGGACAAGCCGCAGGAATATGACGGCAAGACCGTGCAGTTCAAAGCCTTGGTAGCCCGCAACCCCAAACTGCCGAAAGATACCTTTGTCGGCGGGCGTTTTGCGATGACCTGCTGTGTGGAGGATATCCGCTATGTCGGGTTCCTTTGCCGCTGGTCAAAGGCTTCCACGTTAGCCAATAAAGGCTGGTACACCGTCACCGCCAAAATCAAAGCACAGCGTGACCCCCTCTTTGGCGGCGAATTAGGTCCCATGCTCTTAGTCACCGACGTTCAAAACGCCGTCAAACCCGCCGAAGAAACCGTCTACTTCTCCTGAATGTTGGGGCTTTGCCCCAAACCCCATTGGGGGAAACCCTTTTCCAGCGGAAAAAGGGTTGTCCCCCAAACCCCTTTCCTAAAACCGCTGTGTTTGATGAACCGTTCATGAAATGATGTACACAAAACGCCCGCCGATTCGTTATGAACCGGCGGGCGTTTCTGTCTGTCAAAAATCAGCGAATTTCGGGAAGGGAGAAATAGTGAATAATGAATAATGAATAGTGAATAATGAATAATGTTTGATGAGGTCAAGTCAGCGGATTTCGGGAAGGGGTCTGGGGAAACCCCTTTTTTCGATAGAAAAGGGGTTTCCCCAGGGTAGCTGGCGGCAGGATAGAACTTATAATTTGGTGCGGTTGTTGCGGAGATATTTGGGCTGATAAGGCGTTTGACCTTGCCCCTTGTCTAAGCTCACCGGCGGCTCGTCAGGAACCGGAGAAACATCGGGTTCCAGCGGTTCGGGCGGCTCATCAGAGGCAGAAGGAACGGTGTCGTCCGGCTGTGGAGCGGGCGGCTCGTCCGGTTCGGTATCGTCAAAAAAGACTTCTGTTGTTCCTGCTGAGATGTCCTGCGGGTCGTCCTCTGCTGTCGGGGAGGGTACATCTGCCGCAGAAGCAACGGGAGCCAACGGTTTCGGATCCATATCATCAATCAGCGGCAGTGTGCCGTCTTCGTTCTCTTTTTTCTTAACCTTCCAAAGCACCATATACAGAACAAATATGACAATGCTGATGCCGGATACCGCTAAACCTGCCATCAATCCGGGGGTACGGTAGGTGAAGTGAATGGTAGAGGTGGTGTTGGCGGGTACTTCTACCGCCATAAAGCCGACATTCACCTTCTCAATGTCCACGGGCTGACCGTTGACCTCGGCCTGCCAGCCGGGTTCATACGGAATCGAGAAGAACACCAGCTCGGCGGAATCCCCCGTGGTGATTTCGGCGGTAAATTCGCTGTTGTCAAACTGAATGGACGAACAGGTCAGCTTTTTGCGGGCTTCACAGTCCTCAAAGTATTCTGTCTGGGAATAGGCGTAATCTTCCAGCGATGTATCATGCTGTAAGAAGGAACCGTATTTTTTCGCTTGTTCCTCGGTCAGCACGATGGATTTCAGCATCAGCTTGCTTCTGTTCTCTTCTTCCGCTTTATCGTATTCTTCCGTTGTTACATAGGTGTCATAGGTGAAGCCGTAGGGGATGTAGTACTCATTTTCATAGACATTATATTCGTTTCTGGTCATGAGGAACTTCCAGCCGGGCATAAGGTTAATGGTATCGTTGGTGGCAAACTTGCGGCTGTCAATGTTGTTGTCAAAGAGATACTTGCAGGACAGAAAACTTCTGATGGCATAGACGTTGGTTTTCGGACGGGATCCGACACTTCTTTCTACGCCCACGGATTTATAATACTCCATGACAGAACCGGGAACAATGCTTTGGAATGCCTGAATGGTCGGTATCTGCCAATACATACCCATGTTGTCCATTTCTTCATAGAAATCGGAACGCACCTCATGGATATCCTCCAAATCCTCAAAGACACCCTTGTTTTTGATGGCACAGTTCACGATATAATTCTTATCATAGCTGGCGTTCAGCACACCCGTACCGATCAGCACAACGGAATAGCCGACTACCGTTATACTCATGCCGATAACCGACAGCAGAACATACATTTTTTTATCTTTGCGGCGGAAATTCAGAATGATGACTAAAATTAGCAGAGCGGCCACGGCGATGGCTACCCAAATCCAAAAACGGTCATCGTATTTTTCCAGACCATAGCTTGTGGTGGTTTCGCCTTTGGTGTTGGTGGAGGAGGTCGGCATGAAGCCAATCAGAGCCGCTATAATGATGGTTATCATAAAGGTCAGCTTGATGGCGGGTTTGAAGTCGGTATTTTCTTTGTCCAAAGAGATGGCCGTAGCCAACGCCAGCATCAGGGTCAGCATATAGAACCAGCGGGCATAATAAACCGAATTCAGCAGTTGGAACAGCCCGTTGAACAGCGGCACAAATGCCATGACAAACAGCAGGGGAATTAACACCCGCAGCCATTTATGCGTTTTGTGCTGATAGAAGGCAAAGACACCCACCATGCTGTACAGCGGCAGCCACGCCGCCACAGAAGCCCATTTGGCATTGGAATCGGGCGTAAAGTTGGCGTAGGCGGGCATATCCGGCGGGAAAAAGAACGATACTAAAATATGAATGTACCGCTGTTCGCTGGTATAGACCAAACCGCCCCAGCCGCTGAAGCTGTTGCTGACACGGGAGTTTTGCACCACCGCCAGCACAGACGGGAAAATGATGACAGCCGCCGCCAAGAAACCTATCAATACTTCAAAGGCAAACCGCAGAAATTCCTTGAGCGACATTTTGAAGCTGCCCGTCATCATTCGTACCAGCCAGTAGATGAACACAAAGACGGCCTGACCGGCAAAGAAATAATAGTTCATGAAAGCTGCCGCAAACACGGCCAGAGCCAGCGCCCCTTTGCGGTGTTCATAGATAAAGGCATCAACAGCCGCTAACAGAAACGGGAAAATCACCATTGCTTCATGGAAGTGATTAAAGAAGATGTTATAAATCCCGAAGCCCGAAAAGGCATAGATAATGCCGCCAATGACAGCCGTATTCTGGTTTTTGACATACCTTCTCAGGAAGGTATAGGCTCCCGTGGCCGCCAGTGCAAATTTCAGCATCAGCAGCGGTGCCATCATATAGGGGACTAATTGGCTGGGCAGTAACAGCGTGAGCCAAAAGAACGGACTGCCGAACATATAGAAGCTATAGGAGCCGATAATATTGGCACCTAAGTCCGTTGTATAGCTCCAGCCGATATTGCCGCTCTGAATGGAGTCGTGGATCATCTGGTAGAACGGAATCTGCTGAACATTAAAGTCACCGTAGAAAAAAAAGTATCCGGCATTCCAGACCATCCAAGGCAGAAAGAACAGATAAGCCAGTCCCAAGGCCCAAAAGAATGTCCGTAAGTAATAGTTTCTTTTTGTTGGCTGCAGCCGAAGCCGCCACCGACTTGTTGCGGTCATATGGGTACCTCCTTTATAATAATACGGGGTTTTGCTTGCCTTTGACGCAATACCAAATTATTGTACCATATTCTTTCAAAAAAATCTACCTTCCCCATGAAAAAAACTTTTCTCCGACAGTTGTATTCTTGTCGGGAATATGCTACTCTTAGAAAGAATCTTACCAACCGCCAGCCGCT
>CADCOZ010000105.1 GCA_902803125.1 uncultured Ruminococcus sp. | reverse complement strand
ATGTATGGGTTTTGAAATTGTAAACGGTGTGCTGAAAGAGTACAGGGAAGAATCGGGGGTAACACAGGTCGTTATTCCCGACAGCGTCACGAGTATCGGAAGTGGGGCGTTTGCGGGGGTACAAACCACAACTCATTCAGTCAACTCAGGCGGCCATCATGAAACCGCTGTATTTTGACAGCCTTCTTTTCACTGAAACAAACGGAGAAACTCCCTTTTCACTCTTCCCTTCTCATTCCTCACTCTTCCCTCAAAACAAAAAAGCCTCTTGCAACATGGTTCTTCTTATGGTAGAATCATATTGGATATTTGTGTCTTTCAATTCGTGTGAAAGGGAGGAATTGATGTGGAAGCAACCATCCGTAAACTGGAAAACAGCCTTGTCACCATCGGAACAGGCGTTGCTATCCTCGGTTTGTGGGAATTATTCAAAATCATACTGTATGTAATCGTTTATTGGGGAGAGATCAAGGCCTTGTCTGCCACACTTCCACCGATAGAAGCAGCACTCGCCATCGGTCTGATAGTGGCCGTCGTTGTGACGGAATTGGCACTGAACTGCTTTATCGGACTGTCCGCTGTCGGTGAAGGCCAAGGCATCAGAAAGCGTTCGGTCTATCTGATTGCAACGGGATTCTTGATTGTTGTAAATGTGGCTATGATCCTGCTGGAAGTATCATCACTGTTTTTTGCCGAGGACTTTTCACTCATATCGGCAGTTTCCATGGTGATTGACATCACCTTAGTAGGCTTGCTGACAGATATGCTGGTGTCATCCCTCCGTTTGAGAAAGCTGAAACAGCAAAAAGCAGAGAAGGAGGGACTCCCTGCATGAATGCCGATTTTCATTACTATGCCACCTATTGCGCCGCTTTTTTAGCGGGCTATTCTCATGCGGAATGTATGGACATCGCATACAGCGACCAGCTTGTTGATCTGTGCAGCAAGACTTTTCTTTCGGGTCTGAACGCCCCTCTTCTGGCCGCCACCACCCAGCTTCAGCTGGAACTGATGGATACACGAACTGATATCATTGGTTTGCAGGATATCACCAGAATATGGTCATCTTTCCATTTCCTGCCCAGAGATTTGAACGCAGACCCAAAATTCAAATGTTTCAAGGGCTACCGGAACAAGTATCGTCTTATCTGCGGTCCGAACGGTGAACTTCTCCGTGAAACTGTCCGACTGGCCGGACATAAGGATTTGCAGGCGGTCGGTATAGCGATGCACATTTTAGCCGACACATGGGCGCATCAGCATTTTGCCGGCACCCCTTCTCTTGTCATCAACAACACGAACGCCTATTTCTTCGAGCTGTTTCCGGAGGGAAACGGCTTCCGGGAAAAGAAGATTACCTTCCGTCACAGCGTATCCATGCCCGATGACCTTGACGAAAGCATCTACACCAGCAGTCTTTATTCCAAGGATGAAAACTCCATCATGAACCTTGGACACGGCCGTGCCGGACACCTGCCGGATTACAGCTTTATCCGCTACAAATATCTTCCTGCGTGGGGGCAGTATGAGGAACTGGTGAAGGATAACCCTTCGGATTATTGGCACGCCTTCTGTCAGATGGTCTATGCCCTGAAATGCCTGCGGGATAATGCGGAAAAATTCACCTGCGGACAGTATGACCAAGAAAGCGTCAAACCTCACGAGGATACCATCAGACAAATCATTGTCAAGCGTCAGCTCGATGCCTCTGCGGACTGGAAAGCCTTCGGCGAAAAGCTGTCCGGCCAAGAGATTGCCCCCTTCGATGTCAATCGGTACCGTGAGGAATACCGCTGTGCCGCTCCCGAAACAAAGAGTGACACCTTTATCGGTCGGTTCATCCGTGCGGCTCTTGCACAGAAAAGCATGGTAACCAACCGGATATTCACCTCCGGCAGTAAGCTGGCCGGCTATTCTGCCGATTTGAGCAAAAAGGGGTTCAGAGGCATTCGGAATCACAAACAGCCGGTGCCGTCTCAGGGAGGTGACGACAGAACATGAGTTTATTCAAACGCCTCAAAGAACTGATCATCGCACTTGTAACCATTTTTTCCGGCATCGTACTTCTATTAGCCGGTGACAACGGTCAGCTGATTGTTGTCAGCATCATCTGTTTATACCTCTTTTTTAACGGTATGCGTCTGCTGATATACTACCTGCGGATGGCTCGTCACATGGTCGGCGGCAAAAGAATCCTGATAAGTTCTATTATCACGCTGGATCTCGGTCTGATAACGCGTCAAATGGTTTCCATGTCAAACACCACCATTCTTATATACCTGCTGGGCATCTTTGCTTTCACCGGTGTTACTGATATTCTCCGTTCCATGGAAGCCAAACGCCACGGCGGTTATTGGAAGCTCAAATTCGTCAACGGCTGCATCTTTATCATTATTTCCGTCGCATTGATGATAGCAGGCCTATTTGTCCACGACACCTATTTTCTTGTTTGCGGGTTCAGTATCAGCCTGTTTTATTCGGCTGTTATCCGCATCTATACGGCCTTCCGCAAGACAGCCATTGTCTATATCCAGTAAAACACCGCAAAAAATTTCAAAAAGGCTCCCAAACAGCGTAACACACGCCGGTTGAGAGCTTTTTTCTTGTTCAGCCATTCGGAAAGTCAAATCCGTTTATTCTGCTGTT
>CADCOZ010000104.1 GCA_902803125.1 uncultured Ruminococcus sp. | reverse complement strand
CGGCTCGGTCCGGTCGCTTTGGCCTTGCGGCCAAGGTCTCCACTGGAGACCCGCTCTCCCTTTTTTCGCCAGAAAAGGGTTTTCCCCTGGTAGCTGACGGAACAAAATGGATTTCCGTGCCGATAGACGGCCGCCTGTTGACGGGTGGTGTATCAGCCGTTATCCCCTTTGGAGATTTTTGCACAGGCAATCGCCAAAGAACCCGGTCCAATGTGACAGCCGATGCTCAAAGACAAGGGTTCTGCTCTCAATTTGAAATGCGGAAAAGAGGCTTCAATCTCTTTCCTCCAACGCTCCACTTCGTCCTCCGGCATATCCGAATACGAATACATCAAAGACATTTCGCCGTTCTCCACATAGCTTCTGAAACGGGTATCAAAGTCCTCGTGCATAGCGTCCAGCATTTTGGCTTTGGCCGCTTTGATGCCGCGACACTTGGCATACGCATCTAACTTTTCGCCCTGAATCTGCAATACCGGCTTCAAATTCATCACATTGGCAATCAACGCACCGGCCGAGGTGATTCTGCCGCCACGCTTCAGATAATTCAGGTTATTCACCATGATATAGATACTGGATTCCAGTTTATCGGCCTCCAACCGCTTTTTAATGCGTCTGGCCGACATACCGCCTTTGGCCATCAACGCCGCATCTGCTACGGACTGATACTGTGTTACGGATATTCTCTGATTATCCACCACATAAACACGGCCGCCAAAATCCTTCGCCAGCATCATCGCTGTGGTACACGAACTGCTCAATCCCGATGACATGGGAATATAAACCACTTCGTCATACTCCCGCAGCAGTTTTTTCCAAAAATCCGACAATTCTGTTGGCGACGGCTGAGAAGTGCCTACCGTTGTTTTGGCATCGGCTATCAGCTGATAAAAGTCTTTCTGCGAGAGGTCAACACCCTCATAATACTTCTGGTCGTTGATATAAAAGGACATAGGCAATACATGAACGCCGAGTTTCTTTGCTCTGGACGGTGTAATACCGCTGTTGCTGTCCGTCGCAATTGCTGTCTTAGCCATATAACGATTCCTCCGTTTCGTAAATAATTAGTGTCCGTCTATGGTCATCATACTACCAACAGTATACAATATTTTTCGCCAAATATCAACCCATCAGCCGATTTTTTGCAAAAAAGAAAATGGCACAGGCTTTCATTTTCAAAGCCCCTTTATCCTTTGCTTGAAAGACAGTTTTGAGGGAGGCGGCTCAAAGAGCCGGAAGGAGTTCCTTTTGAAGGGATCGTTGGTGTGAATGCTCCCTGTCAACTCCGTTGACTTTCCCCTCCAAGAGGGGGTTCCACATCAAAAAAAGCATGATAGCCCGCCCAATAACAGGTTATCATGCTTTTTTCTGATGGATTCAATTTTTCGCTTCTCATGAAAAGTGTCTGTGCTTTTGATGCGGGCATTTTTCAAAGGTGGGAGGTGTCTGTCCGTCTGTCGGGGGCAGACACCTTTAGCGTTTTTAATTTCGTATCATTTTGCGGATGCTTCTTTTTTCTTTTTCAGCTTTGGCATCACAACGAGCGTAGTGCCGAAAATACCAAGAGCCAGTCCGCCGATACCGGCCAGAGCAAGGTAGCCTGCATTGAAGGCTGAGGCCGATGAAGCAGGCTTGCCGGATGTGTTGGTGCCTGTTGATGTGGATTCTGCGAAGGCGGTTTCGTCACCCTTCCAGAAAAGATACATTCCCTTGTTATCTTCACGATAGCAATAGGCCGTGTCGTCTATCTTTACGGGGCTGTCAAAGGCGAACATATGCAGATAGCGGTCACAGCCGTCGGGCGTTTTGTCAGTACCCTTTTGGAGCTTGAGAGAATCCGCCAAGATCGGGTTCCCCTTGAGAGGGGAGCGATTCACATACATAGCCAGCCACTGCTTACCGATGTCGGCGTTAATATCGGCGGCACTGCCGCAGCCCCAGCTTTTATAATCCGAAACGCCTCCCTGTGCGTTCTTATAAATACCGACTTCCTGACGATTGCACCGGACAACCTCATACTCAACAAACTGAGCAAAATTTTCCAGCCTGATCTGATTGCCGTTTTTATCTACGGTATAACTCACGGTGCTTGCTTTATCAAGAATTTTTACGGGGATGGCCGAAAAGGTACGGTGATAGAATTGATAGATCTGCACACTCCTCAGAGCCGCCGCTACGACCATCAAGGCACCGCCGATACCATTCATCCATCTGCTGGCCGTGGCCAGGCTCTTGTATTTATTGCCTTCCTTCACATACCCGGACAGATCCTCAGTGGTTTCTTCTATGGTTTCCTTGATCAATAAGTCATCGCCTTGGGAAAGACTGTCTCCACTGTCAGAAAAAAGATCGATCTTTTGGGACAAGCTATCCGAACGCTGAGAAAAACTCTCCGTTATTAAATCCTTTTGCTCTGTTATTTCTGAAATAACGTGTTCGGCGGCATTACCCTCCTTCGGCAGATTACCGTCAATAATCATGCTGACGATCCCTTGAATCGTCATAAGAGCCATATCGACGTTGTAAACCAACTCGATAATCAGGGGGCCTAACTGGAAGTCAAAGTAGGGATAATAACCCAAAGCAGTCTGCGCCAGCGCATCCATTGTCAGCGCCACGCCTTTACGGAAAAAGGAACGGTCAACGCCGCTGTAGATAGATACACTTTTGGGCTGTTCGCCATCGGTATTCCCGAAGGCCTCTTCAACGGAAGGAACATCTGTTTCCGTCACGGCCTCGCTGCTGATGCCAAGCTTTAACAGAATAGGAAGCTTGATAAACTCCAGAGCCGCACGCTGTCCATCGGAAAGAGCCGCCGCCAGAGGTGCAAAGTAGGTATACTCCTCGCTGTAATCCGCATTCTCATCTTCCGGACGGAAGAAATCATAGAGGGTTTCGCCCCATTCACCGAAATAAACCACATCTTTCAGCTGGTAACAATAGAAAAAGATGTTGTAGAACTGTTTAGACTCCTTTTCGTAACGGGTCTTGTCCTCTTCCTTCAAAGCGTTAAAGTGTTGTTCAAGGTTTGCTCCCTCTACGATACCTCTGTCCTTATCTTTCCAGAGGTCGTGTTCATCGCAGTATTGCTCAAACCAGAGAATATCTTCATGAACATTGATCCATTCGGCGGCAAGGATTTTTGCATAATCCTCAAAACGGGCCGCTAAAAGGTTCATAGCGGCAGAGGGAGCTAAATCCTGTCCTTTTGCTTCGGGTGCAAATTCCCCGATCCGATGCACAAGAGCCAAACCGGTAAGACCGTCCAGACGGTCAAGCCATGAATCCTCTGCGGTATCTGCCGCAAGAGCCAGAGCCTGTTCGATTATCAGAACGGCAGGACCGCTGCTTTCGAGAATAATCTGCTGTAAATCGGCCACATTCAGCTTCTGCTCGGCAGAAAGTGCTTCATACGCTTCGTTACCTATTTCTGCTTTGGTTTTGTTCAGGAACAGGTCTCCCAGCGGCTTTCCCGTATCGTTTATGGCGTATTCGCTTTTGGGGTCGCCGTCATAGAACTTATTGAGCAGGTCGTGCGCCATCTGCGCCCGTTTTTGGCCGCCCTCGCTGCCCTTGCCGTTATAGTTATCACGATATTCCCGCAGCACAGGGACAAAGTTGTTGATAAATTCATCCACATCCGTCTTTTTCTGTTCTATGAGGCTGTCGTAATCGGCAATCGTGTAGTCACCTTTCATAAACATGGTGGCCATGTCGGTAATGGCTTCGTTCGGGTTGTCCGTACACTTGATACCCATCACGGCCACGGCGTTCTCGTAGCCCGGCGCATCTGAGGTCTTGCCCTCGTTGAGGTCGCCCACCGGCTTCCAGCCGTTATCTTTGAGCCATTTTTCGGCTGTGGCTTTATCCTTGCCGTAGGCGATGTATACGTCCTTAACATACTTTCCGCTGTTGGTATCTGCTTCAGCACTCACCGCTACGGCTGAGGCCATAAGCATCATCGCCAGCACCAGCAGAAAGGACAGTAACTTCATGCGGAAAGGTCTTTTCATCTTTATGCACTCCTTTTTGATGGTTTTTGATAGGTGGCACTGATTTTTCTGACGGATGAAATACCGTGGTCGGAATGACTGATACAGAGCATCAGTGCCGCTGACTGTTGTGTTTTACATAACCGCATCTGTGTTTATCCTGCTGCCTGTTCTTTTTTCTTTTTCAGTTTTGGTATCAGAACGATCGTAGTGCCGAGAATACCAAGAGCCAGTCCGCCGATACCGGCCAGAGCAAGGTAACCGGAGTTGAAAGCGGAGGCCGTTGAAGCCGGTGTTTCTGATGCGGTGTTGGCTCCTGTCGAGGTGGATTCTGCGAAAGCAGTTTCGTCACCCTTCCAGAAGAGATACATACCCTTGTTGTCGTCACGGTAGCAATAGGCATCGTCGTCTAACTTCATGGCGTTTGTATAGGTGAACATATGCAGACAGCCGTTGCAGTCGTCGGGCGTTTTATCAGTACCCTTTTGGAGCTTGAAAGAATCTGCCAGGATGGGGTTGCCTTTGGCCGCCGAGCGGTTCACATACAGAGCCAGCCATTGTATGCCCACGTCGGCATTGATGTCGGCGGCATCGCCGCAGCCCCAGTTCTTATACTCCGAAACACCGTCTTGTGCGTTCGTATGAATACCGATTTCCTGACGGTTGCACTTAACGACTTCATAATAGGCGAACTGGTCGAAGTTGATGAGCTTGACTTGCTTGCCGTTGTTGTCGGTGGTATAGCTTACGATGTCCGCCTCGTCAACGATCATAACGGGTATCATTGTAAAGTCACGGTGATAATATTTGTAAATCTGCACGCCCTTGAGAGCCGCCGCCGCAATCATCAGCACACCGCCGATACCCATCATCCATTTGCCTGCCGTTGACATACCGCTCACAGCGGCTTTACTGGCCGCCGCTTTATCTGCGGCTTTTTGTGCGGCTATTTCTGCTTCAAATAATTTATCTGCCGCTTTTTCCACGTCACCTTTTATGAGTTCAAGTATTTTGGTGGTTGCCGCATTGACCTGACGATTATCGACAAAAAGATTATAATCGGTAATAAAAGCATCGATTTCCAATTGATGCATATTGGCACAGCTTTCAGCGTATATTTTTGCGTCTGCGGCAATTTTTGCCAAATCTGCTGCTTGTGCGGCTGCTTGTGACGCTCGAACAGTCATGCCGATACCGACCGCTAAATTGATGGTGCCGGCGGCCAATGCGGAGTAGGCCACGATATCAGCCATACCGCCTTCTTCCCAAATCATGTCGTAGGGATCCTTGCCCATGTTTTTCTGCATCAGCGCATCACTTGTCAGCGCAACGCCCTTGCGGAAGATAGCACGATTGATACCGCTGTAAACGGAAATACTGTCAAGCGTTTGGCCGTCCTTATCCTTGAACAGGGTGTTAACGGAGGGAAGGTCAATTTCCAAATCGGCATCAATGTTCGCACCGAGTTTCAGGAGGGTCGGGAGCGTGAGAAACTCCAGTGCCGCACGCTGACCGTCGGAGAGAGCCGCCGCAAGGGGCGCAAAATAGGTATACTCCTCGCTGTAATCCGCACTCTCATCCTCCGGACGGAAGAAATTATAGAGAGTTTCGCCCCATTCGCCGGAATAGGTGATTTCCTTCAGGATTTTATAATAGGTATTCACGAGGTTAAAACGTTTGAACTCATCCTGATAACGCTCTTCGTTCTCCTCATGCAGAGCGGCAAAGTATGGTTCGGCTTTATCGCTGAGGATCGTTTCATCGTCAGGCCAGAGGTCATGCGCATCACAGTAGCTTTCATACCAGAGGATATCCTCATGTATGATGCTCCACTGGGCGGCCAGCCTTTTGGAATAATCTTCGAAATGTGATGCCAAAAGGCTCATAGCGGCGGAAGGAGCAAGATCCTGTCCGATGGCCTCGGGCGCAAATTCTGCGATACGATCCACAAGATCCTCACCGGTCAGACCGTCCAGACGGTCAAGCCATGAGGTTTCGGCGGTATCGGTGGCCAGCGCCAGAATCTGCTCGATAATCTGAACGGCGGGACCGGAGCTTTCAAGGATAATCTGCTGTAAATCGGCGGTGCCGAGTTTCTGTTCAGCCGACAGCTTATTATAGGCTTCCTCTCCCATCTCGGTCTTTGTCTTGTGCAGTAACAGGTCGCCGAGCGGCTTGCCGGTGTCGTTTACGGCATATTCGCCATTGGGATCGCCGTCAAAGAACTTATTGAGCAGGTCGTGGGCGGCCTGTGCACGCTTTTGGCCGCCTTTGCTGCCCTGACCTTTATAATTGTTGCGGTATTCCTGCAGGGCTGGAACAAAGGTGTTGATAAATTCGTTGATATCCGCTTTTTTCTGAGCGACAAGGCTTTCGTAGTCGTCAAAGCTGTAGCCCCGCTGTTCATTACTGCCCATGTTCATGACCGCCATATCGGTAATGGCTTCGTTCGGGTTGTTGGTACGCTTGATACCCATCACCGCCACGGCATTATGCATACCGGTCGCATGGGAACTCTTGCCATCGTTGAGGTCTGCGATTGGCTCCCAGCCGTGACGGATGAGCCATAGTTCGGCTCTTGCCTCATCTTCTCCGTAGGCGATGAATACATCCTTAACATATTGTCCGCTGTTGGTTTCTGCTTCGGCACTTACCGCCACAGCGGAGGTCATAAGCATCATGGCCAGCACCAGCAGACAGGACAGCAGCTTCACAGAGATAGATCGTTTCATGCTGATACACTCCTTGTCATTTATATCATTGTTTTTTGATGGCCGGTAACGCTATCCGAACGGCAGCGTTACCGGCCAATCCTTTAAGCCGATTGTGTTAAGTATCCGAAGGTGCTTGTGGGGCTGTAATAGCCGGTTTCCGGAACCTTGCAGTTATTGCGGATTTTGTATGTCGTTTTTGCATTGAAGTTGGATCTGTCCACAAACATAAACACTCTGTTGTCGGAGCCTGTCCAGGCGTTGTTGCCGAAGCCGGGAAGGATTCCCTGATTCAGCGAGAATTGTTCTGCGCCGTCAGCAGTGAGCTTCCAGTTGGCCGGAGAGCCTTTAACGCCCATCACGCATTCCCAGAGGGGCTTCTCATATACTCTCTTGTCGAAGGTTTTCGAGCGGTAGAAGCTCTTTTCAAAGACCGCCGCAAGCTGTTCTGTGGATGCATATCTCGGGGAGATATCACCATAGGCAAAGCAGATATTCGTTATCGGAGTGATCTGCGACTCTGACGACTTATCCGTATAGAACTCTGCCGTCGTGTAATAGAGATACAGTCCAGTGGAACCGTCGTTGCCTTCGTTCAGGGAAACGATCTCTGAACCGGTTTTCAGATTGTGCTTGAGCAGCTTATACGGTACGCCGCTTTCGCCCTTGGAGTCGGCAAAATCTTTGAACGTCAGAACCTTTTTCTTCGTTTCCGGATCTTTTTCCATTACTGCGCTGTAGCCGCCGTTGATGCGTACCTGTTCGGGCGGGTTATCGCCATAGTACAGGAACACATCGGTGATGGCGTTCTTTTTCACGGCTGTGCGGCGATAACCGACAGCGATCCATTTTTTGGAGAAGGAATTATAGTTGCAGTTAACGTCCATAGCGGCATAGGCGTTGGAGGTACTGACCATGTCGGCAAAGGCGGCTTCCTTTGTATCGCCCACGCCAATATACAGCTGTTCATAATATGGCAGTTCGGAACGTTCGTAGCCCATATGGATATACTTGTATTCATCGGTTCGCATACGAAGCTGTCCGTACTGCGGCAGGGTGTTGTCCTTGCGTTCTTTTTCGTCCACGGTAAACGCCGTGTTGTAGCCGTTGGTACATATTTCGCTGCTGAGGTCAATGCTGATAATCGGTGCCTGATAGCTGGCCGTACCGGAGTTCATAGAATAGTAGAGGAAGTAGTTGCCCTCTTTGGATTTCACCGGACCGCCGGCCAGAATACATTTTGTGGAACCGGAATTCAGAGTGGTGGGTGCTGTCTTTGCGGTCGAATAGTATTTCAAAACACCGTAGGCGGCACCGGTTTTTTTCGCAGTGCGTACCACGCCAATATAAGCGCATTTCAGATCCTTTT
>CADCOZ010000103.1 GCA_902803125.1 uncultured Ruminococcus sp. | reverse complement strand
ATTTCATCCTTTTTGACATGACTGTATTTGCCTTTCATTTTTCTTCTATTATGCCATGTCTATGACCCGTTTGCAAGTCGGGATTTATTTTATTATACCATATTATGAGGAGGATGTATAGTGATTAACTTAGTGCATATAAGGCAGAGCCCTTGGTGGGGTTTGGGGCAAAGCTCCAACATTAAGACATTTCGAAGGCACCGGTATAGAGGCTGTAGTATTTGCCTTTTTGGGCGATGAGTTCCTCGTGGGAGCCGCGTTCGATGATGCGGCCGGCTTCGAGGACAATGATAGTGTCGGAGTTGCGAACCGTGGAAAGGCGGTGGGCGATGACAAAGACCGTGCGGCCATACATCAAACCGTCCATACCTTTCTGCACAAGGGCTTCGGTGCGGGTGTCTATACTGGAAGTCGCTTCGTCCAGAATCATGACGGGCGGGTCGGCTACAGCCGCTCGGGCAATCGAAATCAGCTGACACTGTCCCTGTGAAAGCTGTCCGCCGTCACCGGTGATGACCGTCTGATAACCGTCCGGCAAACGGGTAATAAAATCATGGGCGTTGGCTAACTTCGCCGCTGTGATGCATTCCTCATCCGTAGCGTCTAACTTGCCGTAGCGGATATTCTCCATGACTGTGCCGGTGAAGAGGTGAACGTCCTGCAAAACAATGCCCAGTGAACGCCGCAGGTCGGACTTTCTGATTTTGTTGATATTGATATCATCATAGCGAATCTTGCCGTCTGCGATGTCATAGAACCGATTGATTAAATTCGTGATGGTCGTTTTGCCGGCACCGGTAGAACCAACAAAGGCAATTTTGTGTCCGGCTTCTGCGGTGAGCGTGACACCGTGCAGAACGGTCTTTTCCGGTACATAGCCGAAATCGACATCATACAGCACGACTCTGCCGTTGAGCTTGGTATAAGTGACCGTGCCGTCGCCGTGGGGGTGTTTCCATGCCCACATTTCCGTGCGTTCTTCGGTTTCGGTCAGCTGTCCGTCACGGGTATATTTGGCGTTGACAAGTGTTACATAGCCTTCGTCTGTTTCGCTTTCCTCGTCCATCAGGTCAAAAATGCGTTCGGCTCCCGCCAGAGCCATAATGATAGCGTTGAACTGGTTGGATATTTCGCTGATGGGACGGGTGAAGTTCTTGGAAAGCTGAAGGAATGAGGCAATCACGCCGATAGATACGGCACTGATGCCGTTGATCGCCAGCAGACCGCCGACAATCGCAATCAGCACATACTGAATGTTGCCCAGATTGTTCATGATGGGCATGAGAATATTGACATACGTATTGGCACGTGTGGCGGTTTGACAGAGGGCTTCGTTCTTTTTGTCAAAGGTTTCCTTGGCTTTGTCCTCGTGACAGAATACCTTGATGACCTTCTGCCCGTGGATCATTTCCTCGATATAGCCGTTCACGTCACCGATTTCCTTCTGCTGGGCGATGAAATACTTGGCACTGCGGCCGGCAATTGTCTTGGTGATGAACATCATCATGCCGACAAACAGCAGGACAAACAGCGTCAGATAAATATTCAGGGAAATCATCGCCGCCAGCACGGCAATAATCGTCATCAGGGACGAGAACATCGTGGGAACACTCATGGAAAGCATTTGCCGCAGGGTGTCGGTGTCGTTGGTGTAGCGGCTCATAAGGTCGCCGTGGGCATGGGTATCAAAATAGCGGATGGGCAGGGTCTGCATATGAGAAAACATCTGGTCACGGATTTTCTTCTGTACCCCTTGTGACACCGTGACCATCAGACGGTTATACAGCAGGGTCGCCAAAGCACCCAATGTCAGGATTACGCCCATGATGATGATCATCGTCAGCAGACCGCTGAAGTCCTTTTCATTGGCGATTAGCAGGGGGGTGATGTAATCGTCAATCAATACCTGAATAAACAGGGAACTGGCTACACCGGCAGCGGCACTGATGATAATGCAAATCAGCACAAACACTAACTGGATTTTATACGCCATCATGTATTTCAGCAGGCGTTTAATGGTTCTGCCCGGATGTGTTTTCATGCCCGGCGGTATACCCGGCGGCATCGCTCCTCTTCGGCCGTGCGGAATTGGTCTAACGGTTTCTTTTTCAGCCATGTGTGTCACTCTCCTTTCTGCTGTGAATAGTAAACTTCCTGATAAATTTTATTGGTCTTGAGCAGTTCCTCGTGGGTGCCGACAGCGTTAACCGTGCCGCCGTCCATAACGATAATCCGATCGGCGTCCTGCACCGAGGCAATTCGCTGGGCAATAATCAGCTTGGTAGTGTCGGGGATTTCCTCCAAAAAGGCCTTGCGGATGAGGGCATCGGTCTTGGTGTCAACGGCACTGGTGGAGTCGTCCAAAATCAGGATTTTCGGTTTCTTGAGCAAGGCTCTGGCAATACACAGCCGCTGACGCTGACCGCCTGATACATTCGTACCGCCCTGTTCGATATAGGTGTCGTATTGGTCGGGGAACTTCCGAATAAATTCATCGGCACACGCCAACTGACACGCCCGTACCAGTTCTTCATCGGTGGCGGTTTCATTACCCCAGCGGAGGTTCTCCTTGATGGTGCCGGAGAACAGCACGTTCTTTTGCAGAACCATTGCCACACTGTTGCGCAGGGGCTCCAATCCGTATTGGCGTACATCGTGACCGCCTACCAGTACACGGCCTTCTGTGGCATCGTACAGACGGGGAATCAGCTGTACCAATGTAGATTTGGAAGAACCCGTGCCGCCGATAATGCCAATGGTTTCGCCGGAGGCAATTGACAGATTGATATCCTTCAGACACAGCTTGTCTTTGTCCTTGGCATAGCTGAAGCTGACGTTATCGAACACGATACGGCCATCGGGAATATCGGTCAGGGGCGTTTCGGGGTCGTGCAGATCCGGCACTTCTTCCAGCACTTCGGCAATTCGTTCGCCGGAAGCTCTGGACAGCGTAATCATGACCATGACGATGGAAATAAACATCAGACTGATCAGAATCTGCATGATATAGGTCATCATGCTGGTCAGTTCACCGGTGGTCATGTCGCCGTAAACAATCAGCCGTGCCGCAAACCACGAAATCAGCAGGATGCAGGCGTAAACGCACAGCTGCATGACCGGCATATTGAACGTGACGATTTTTTCGGCTTTGCTGAAATCCCGATAGATTTCGTTGGAGGACTGTTCAAACTTTTCAATCTCGTGTTCTTCTCTGACGAAGGATTTCACCACACGAATGCCGTGCAGGTTTTCCTGCACAATGCTGTTGAGTTTGTCGTACTTTTTGAATACCCGTGTAAAGACGGGATGGGCAAACTTGATGATGATGCCCAGAGCCAATGCGATAATCGGAATAAAGATAACAAAAATCCACGACAGGGACGCATTGACCCGAAACGACATGACCATCGCAAAAATCATCATGAACGGCGCACGGAACATCATCCGCAGAATCATTTGATAGGCGTTTTGAATGTTGGTTACGTCCGTGGTCATGCGGGTCACCAAGCTGGCATCGGAAAATTTGTCGATATTGGCAAAGGAAAACTGCTGAATCTTATAGAACATATCGTGTCGCAGATTTTTGGCAAAGCCGGCCGAAGCCACTGCCGCATATTTGCCGGCCAAGGCACTGAAAATGAGAGAAGCGAGTGCCACTAAGGCCAGCACCAGTCCCATTTTCCAGATATAGTTCATGTCGCCCTGATCTACGCCCTTGTCAATGAGGTCGGCCATCAGATAGGGAATCAGTACCTCTAAAATCACTTCACCGATAATGAAAATCGGCGTAATGATAGAGGCGACTTTATATTCCCGAATACATTTTGCTAAGGTTTTTATCATTGTCTATCACCTGCTTTTCAAAAAAATTAGGTTTCCTCTCCGATATTGTGCCGGATTTTTTGCAGAACGGCAAAAAAAGTGTTCAGTTCCTCTTCTGAAATATCCTGCCGCAGCATTTGCTCTCTTTGCCGCAGTTTTTCAACCATGCGGCGGTGCATCTCCAGAGCCTTCTGCGTGGGAACTAACCGCTTCAGACGGGCATCACTGTCTACCGAAATGCGTTCGATATAGCCCTTCTTTTCCATTAGCTTCAGCATATTGGATACGGTGGAGCGGCGAATGGAAAAGACACTTTCAATGTCCTTTTGGCAGACGGCCTCGTCCTGATGCTCTACCAAATAGCCGATGATCCAGCCGTATTTGCCCGTGGTTTCTGTCATTTCACGGTGCATATCGCTCTGCCCAAAGTTGCGGCGCAGCAGATTGCTGACACGGCTGATTTCCAGACCAATATAATGATTCTCCTGCAAGATGATCCCTCCTTTGTGTGTCCGCCGGACAAAATCAGACGGCTTCAGCAGCCGTGCGGCGGGTTGGTTCCAATAGTTAGCAAGCTGATTGTTAGTTCACTAACTATTATAGCATACTGACAGGCGTTGTCAATATTTCAGCCAAAAAACACGGTCATTCCTTTTGACCGGTCAGCCACCGGGGGAAACCCCTTTTCTGGCGAAAAAAGGGGTTTCCCCCGCACCCCCTTCCCTAAATTCGCTGACTT
>CADCOZ010000102.1 GCA_902803125.1 uncultured Ruminococcus sp. | reverse complement strand
ATTCACTATTCATTATTCACTATTCATTATTCACTACTTCTCTCCCTCCCGAAATTCGCTGAGTTTGACCGACAAAGATGTTCTATGCAAAACGGACAGAGTATTCTTTCTTTGGAAAGGTACTCTGTCCGTTTCGTTTATTTATCACAACAGCGGCTTCTTTGAGCGGCAATCGTGGCCAGCGTGTCCCCTAACTGTGTCAGGATAAGGGCTAATATCTCCAATTCGCTGTTACTCAGCTGACACGCTATCCCATTCGCTGCCGCCGTGATGGATGCCGTTAATTCACAAGCATTCATTTCGCATCACTCCGCTAATATTTTATGCTTACAGCCGTGTTTCTGCTCACAGAAATCAATTTTCCGGATTTTGGTTTATCATTTTGGGTAAATCAACTTTTAAGACAGCATTTTGGCAGGTCAAAGTCAGCGAATTTTGGAAAGGGGTTTGGGGGAAAACTTTTTTTCGCCAGAAAAAGGTTTCCCCCAAGGGACTGACGGAACAAAATAAATTTCCGAGGTTTCTCAAAAACTATGTGGCATAGAGGTTCAAATCCCATGCGGGAATGTGCGGGTGCTGACGTAAATATAGCCGGTAGGATGGGTTGATGGACTGGATCAGTAAGGGCAGTTTGAAGATGTCTTCACTGCGGTGGTACAGTGCCAAATTCAGCTTGGGCTTTTCCCTCTCAATAACGTGCCGGCCGCCCAAAAGGGCTTGTTCCTCGGCTCCTTCTACGTCTATCTTCAGATAGGTCAGCCGCCGCTTTTGATACAGCGTGTCAATGGTTGTCACCGGCACCTTCCGCTGACCCTCTTTTCGCAGAGAAGAACCCCGCCCTTGGGCATCGTCAAAAAATAAGTCGGTGTTTTCGCACCAGATACCCATACAAAACCGCTGAAGGCGGGGCATCGGTGCCGTATGCTCCCATAATTTGCGGTAGTTTTTCGGATCCGGCTCCAAGGCGGTTATCTGTTCATAACTGCCGCCCGCATAGTGCAGGAACTCGTCAATCGTATCGCCCCGATAAGCCCCCAAATCCAGATAGCTTTCATGGTCATGCAGGCACAAGATTTCCCGAAACACCTCGTCCTTCTCCGAAAAAACCGATTGCAGGCAGTCCAAGGCCCCGCTGAGCTTGAAGCGGATAACATTTTCATAGGTCTGTCGGGAAAGGGCATCAGCCCAGCAAGCGGAAACCCGCTGAATATCGTCCTCGTGCTGATGAAAAAAGGCATCGCTGAAAATCTCCGTGCCATAGACGGGAACATCGGCACACAATACCCGATAGCGTTTGGCCAACGACAGGATATGATTGATCATTTCCGGCCGCTGAGTGCCGAAGGCTATCACAATAACGGGGTCAGGGTACTGCTGTTCAAGGTCGGACAAACGCTGTACCCGATAGCCCCGAAAGGTCTGTCCCCGCACAAAATCATCGCTTGCCATCACACCCTGCACCGGCACCGAAAGACGTTCCAGTTCATTCAGCACCTTATCGGCTCCGTCACCGGTTCCGTACAGAATAATCGGGCGTTCGGTGTCCCGCAGGAAATCCCACACATTCGGATTTGGCTTTGTGATTTTTTTCATCAGCGTCATAGGATTTCCTCCTGACAAAAATGCGGATACCGCAACAGTATCCGCATAGAGTTTTATGAGTTTAACGGAGATTATTCATCGCCATCTTTTTTCTTGCCCTTCTTGCCAAGGACAATCAGCAGAATCACAACCACCAGCGACACCCCGACAATCACACCAACGATAATATACTTCGATGCGTTGTCACCGGTCTGCGTGGTTTCGCTCGGCTCACTCGGCTTCGGCTGGCTCGGTTCACTCGGTTCGCTCGGCTGACTCGGTTCGCTCGGCTCACTCGGCTGGCTGGGAGTATCCGGCGGCGGAATTATCGGTGTGTTTTCAACCATCAGCGATGTCACATAGCCATAGTCGGGAACCACTTCTTGTGTTTCGGGATCCAACTTATAAAGTCCGCCTTTGTCAACCACTACTTCAATCACTGTATTGTTAATGAGAAAGCCATCGGGGGCTTTGGTTTCTACAAAACGGTACAGGCCGAAGGGCAGTCCCTCCACCGCTAACTTACCGGTGTCGTTGGTGACCAGGTTTTCATTCACGGTTTCCCAGTAGTACAGACCGCCTTCATCTTCATACACACCCTCATCGCCGGCTTTCAGCAGGCCAAGAGTATCATATTTCTTAACTTCCAAACGGAACTCGGCACCCTGCAAGGTAATGTCATGGTTCCGCACATCAACCTTTGTCAAAATAACTGCACCGGTATCCGGCAGAGGACGCTCATATTTGGCATCCAACTCCACCTCTGTCAGCGTTTCACCTTCCGCATTGACATACGGCAGCAGCACCAGCATCGGGCTGATGATAATGTCCTTCTGGTTGGTGTTTGGCTCCTGATAGATGAGATAGAGGGTATTATCCGCTTTCAATCCGGTGAAGTAAACGGGCGGCTTATCGCCGGAGTCGTAAAAGGACTCCCACGCGTCTGCTATTTCATGCTCTGCCGCATAAGCCGTTAATTGTTCGGCGGCTTCCTGTGCCTGAGAGGCTTCTGTCAGCCCGCTGATGACCACGCCGGACGGGGCAAAACGGTCGTTCAGCGTAATCGTTCCGTTGTCAATACCGCCCACTTCCGCCAATTTCAGCGTTGTGCCGCTGGCAAATGTCGGCAGATTCACACGAATCATGCCGTTGTCGGGTTCTGCCGTGAGTGGTTCCTCAGCCCATGCGGTCAGCACACTGCCCGTTAGGAGTACACACAACAAAACCATCAGGGCCAGAACCTTGCCTGCGAATTTCTTTTTTATCATCGCTCATTCCTCCCAAAACCGATTATTGACTAAAAAATTGCTATGGATGATCGGAACCGCCGCTGTCCTCATCAACAGGACGGGAATGTTTCCGCTTTTTGGAAGACGGGAACACCAAAATAGCGATCACGCCTAATAAAACAACTATCACCACGCCCGTTACCACATACCAAAGAATGGTACGAGCCGGTACCTGCACCTGCACCTCACGGTAAATCGGTCTGACCTCAACGGCCTCTTCGTCCTCTTCGCCTGCGGCATTGGTATAGACAATACGCCGTCCACGCACCAACAGCCGATGGTCATTGACACCATAGGGCGTACAGGTTACCAATGTCACAAAGTCCTCGCCCTCCTGAATACGGACGGCTTCCGACTCATGCGGCAGAACCACCTGAATCTGATCGACACGATAATGCAGAACACGGTTCAGCACATGAATATAAAAATCATCGCCTTCCCGCAAAATATCCAAGTCCGTAAACATTTTGGAACTGGGCAGACCGGTATGACCCGCCAGCACACAATGCGTACTTTTGCCGCCAATCGGCAGACTGCT
>CADCOZ010000101.1 GCA_902803125.1 uncultured Ruminococcus sp. | reverse complement strand
GATGTAGCCGGCGGCTTTACGGGAGATTTCCAGAGCGGCACGGTCAACACGAAAACCACCGATGCACAGGGTCACGCTATCACTTACGAAACCGGCTATACCTATACCGCCGGTATCCCCGACAATCCTTATGCGGTCAATGGCATTGACCATGTAGCGGGACAAACCTACGGCGGCGGCTTTGGCGGAAAAGTATATTCCGGTGCCTTGGCCAGTGCCGGCGGCGGTTTGAATCTCCTTGGCAAAACACTGAGTGCCGATATTGATATAACAGGTCTGTTGGGCTTGGTGAAAGCCTATGTGCCGGTGATTACTTATGCCGGCGTGAATGCTCCCGACGGCTTCACTGTAACGGCGGCTGAGGTGCTGCCCGATGACAACAAATCCGGTGCGGCAGGCGGCTTTATCGGCTATGCCAGCGGTGCGCAGGTATCCTACAGCGATGTGAACCGTCTGAAGCACACCATTGTGGTGCCGCCGGACAATCTGGAAGCAGTACAGGCACCCACCTACTTTGACGGCTCCAGTTCTTATGCGGTCACCGGCGGACGCTTTGCCGGCGGTTATGTCGGTGATATGGATATCGGCACGGCGGCCGACTTGGGCGACAGCCTGAAGCTGTTAGGCAGTATCGAGCTGACCAATATCGCTTCTGCCCTTTCGGTGGTTGTCACCACCATTGAACATTCCAATGTATACGGTGCGCCCGGCGGCTTTGCCATCTACGCCGAAGGCACCGATCAAGACCAAAACAAAGTAGGCATGGCCGGCGGCTTTGCCGGTGCCATTGAAGGCGGTCATATACAAGACTCCCATTCCATTAACTTCTCTTATATTATCGGGCAGGAAACGGCCGGCGGCTATGTTGGTGAGATGGCACCCGGTAATGTTGCACAATTATTAGATGACGGTTCCGTGTTAGGCAATATCCTGAACATCGAATCGGTGTTAGCCACCCTGTTAGAGGACTTTGTGCCAACCATCCGCAACAGTACCACCACCTGTATTCCCTGCGGCGGGGCGGTGCGGGCGCAGGCGGCTTCCGATGCCTCCATTCAGCGGGGCTGTGCGGGCGGCTACTGCGGCCATAATGAAGGCGGCCATATCTGGGGCTATAACAACAGCACCTGGAAAGAAGAAAATGACGGCATCGTTTTGAACGAACAGACCGACAACCCCCGCCTTGGGCATTATACCGGTCCGCAAAGTGAATGTGCCGCTATCCGTATCCGCTCGGTATACGGCTATGAATACGCCGGCGGCTTTACAGGACTCATGGAATGTGCCGATACAGCTTCTTTGGGCAGTATTTCCCTGCTCGGCGACCTGATTCAGGTGGGCAATCTGCTTGCCCTGCTGGAAGTGGTTTACCCCACAGAAGAGAACACCGCTGTTTACGGTCCGCTGTCACAGCTGGATCTGGAAACGTGGAACGCATGGGTGCAGTATGTCGGACAGTACGGCGGCTATGGGGCAGAATTGGCCGGTTTAGGCACTTTGGCTTCACAAGAAGAACTGGATGCCGTTCTGGAAGACTATATCTTCGGCTATCACGTTGTGGCTGGCAGAAGTGTACACGAACAGCTGCTCATCAGTGAAGGCGGCGATGCCGGCGGCTATGTTGGAATGATGTCTTCGGGCGTTATCAACAACGGACAAGCCTATGATGCCAAGCTGGTTTCTGCTATGCGGAATGCGGGCGGCTTTGCCGGCCATATGCAGACGGGCGGTGCCGCTAATTTAGGCAACGTCAGCGTTTTAGGCGTTATCAACCTTAACCTTGGCACCCTCATCAGTGCCGTTGAGGTATTTGTACCAAAGATTGGAAGCAGTTCCGTGAAGGGCTACGATTCCGGTCTGACAGTCACCGCTTTTGGAACAGATTTTGTTCACCGGTGCGGCTATGCCGGCGGTTATGTCGGTTCGGCCTGCGGCGCACAAATCTGGGGCGACAGCACCGTGGAAGGTCAAACGCCTTCCGGCTGTAACGTCCGCAACCTGCGGTTCGTCCAAGGCACCAATGCGGCGGGCGGCTATGCAGGATTGGCTACAGCGGCTTCTGTTGCCAACGTCAATACCAATGCTTCCAACGGATTCCTCCAAGATGTTCTCAATACCCTTGTTCAGCAAAAGGACAAGCTGGCCTCGGTTTTGCAGGCCACCATCACCACGATTCGGCAGGCACAGGTTGACCCCGATAACAGTGACTACGGCTTTGTCGTGGAAGGGGTTAACGGTACGCTGCCGCAATTCGCCGGCGGGTTTGTCGGCTTGGACGAAGCCACGGCCATCGGTCAGGAGGACGGCTCCAGTCAAATCACGGTCAACGGCCTGCGAAGTGTAGAAGCCCGTTATTATGCCGGCGGCTTCTTTGGATTGGCCGATGTAACCGGTGTGGCAGATGTGTCCGGCTCCGATGAAACCCAGCTGTTGGGCAATCTGCTTTCCGTGGATGAAATCAGTCTGATAGATGCCTTCCGCCCCTACATTTACTATAGCGAAGTCAACGGCGTGGGCGAAGGTATTACGGTAACCGTTCATGACTCCTACAGTCAGGGAATGCTGAACGAAACCAGATACGCCGGCTGTGCGGGCGGTTTTGGCGGTGCCATGATGAACGGCATCGTGAAGAATGCACAGGTAACCCAATTAAATACCGTCACCGGTTTGAACTATACCGGCGGCTTTATCGGACACATGGGAAAATCGGGTGTTGTCGATGCTGATGCCGCCAAAGTCAGCGACCTTGTCGGTCTGACGGCCGGCGTATTCGATATTCTCAGCACCCACACAGAGAATTGTTCGGTAATCGGCATCGGGAACGGTGCTGTCATCAAATCCATTGGCGGCACGGCTCCTATCGCCGGCGGCTTTGTCGGCTATGCCGATGTGTCCAAAATTGATTCCTGCCGAACAGAGTCCCTCAAGATAGTCTACAGTGACCAAATCGCCGGCGGCTTTGTCGGCAAAACGGACTATCAATACCTTATCAGTGTCAGTGCGGATTCCCCGCTGGTTCAGGCCGTTTTGGGCATTTTGAACCTCCTGCTGTCCGGTCTGCTGGTCGGTAATTTAGAAAATATTGATTTGCTGAGTCTGAATCTTGGCATCATTGATTTACAGGTGCTGACAGACGGTCAGTTAGCCTATGTCAATCTGCTGGGATTAAAGATTGGCGTGACCCTCTTGGATAAGAGCGAGGACGGCAAGACCGGCACCGCACTGATCACTATTGGTGATTCCTCTATTGCCCTGCCGTTTAACGAGAACGGCATTGATATGAGCGGCGAAAATGCCGAAGCGGTCATCAATCTTATCAAAGGCAACCGCACCCGCATTGAGAACAGTTCCGCTAAAGGTATTCTCATCGGCTACGATGTGTACGGCGGCGGCGCTTCCTACGGCGTGGACGGCACCGGCGCAAACGGTTATGCCGGCGGTTTTGTCGGCTACAATAACGAAGGAAAACTGCTGAACAACACCATGCGGTTCTGCGATACCGTTCATGGTGCCGCACAAAAGACAGGACCCTTCAGCGGCGGCACGGCTCTTCAGTCAGTCTACAGCTTCAACACCCTTCAGTCTATCGAAGGAGAGAACAACCAGTATTCCGTCTATCGAACCTCCGACAGAACCATCGCCCTGACCAGCGGCGGCCGTCCCATTGGCACGGCAGGCGTTACCGATGCCGAATCTCCCGCCCGATACAAGCGGATAGATGTTACCCATCTGGCACAGCCTTTGGTCTTGGCAGAACAGGTTCCCTACTATACCCTGTTTGAACAATGGAAGAATGCTACCCTGGCGATGGACACTGCCGGCACCGATGCCATTCCTATTAAGGTCTACGACAGCAGTGCCAAAGCAGTGCTGATGTTAGATGTCTTCACCACGGAAAACGACCAAAGTCTGATCCCACCGCCTGCCGAACAGCAGGATCCCTGTGAAGAAACCATCCATCTGACCATACACAAAATCTGGGACGACCGCAATAACATTGACGGCATCCGTCCTGACAGCATTCAGGTTCGCATTTTTCAGCATTGGCTGAATCCGGACGGCACTCCCTATCAAGAAAACAATGAACCAAAAGTGGAACTCTTCCTTGATGCCGATATCATTCCCGATGCCGATGCCGAAGGCTGGTTCACCATCAGTCAGGCCGAACACGGTCATGCCGGTTCATGGACACGGATTATCGAGAATATGCCGGCGGCAGAATATGATACGGTCAACGGGGAGCGTGTCGTAAAATACTACTTCACCTATACCCTTGAAGAAGCATCTGTCGAAGGTTACGGGACAACCATCACCTATAACCCGTCCGATGCGGAAATTACCATTACGAATACGCACCGTCCACTTCTGCCGGTCACAGGCGGCTACGGAGATTGGACGTTTGTAGTACTTGGTGTAAGCACCATCTTAGCTTCCTTCATTCTGCTCAGACGCAGAAAAGCGGTAGAGCAGCAAGGGGGGAAAGTGTTCCGACCACCCAGAGGCTCCCCTTAGCATATACCCGTCCGCCTACCCACCCGAACCCTCATTAACAAAATTTCAAACTGAAAGGATTTGTTCAAATGAAAAAGAGAATGTTAAGTATCATCACCGTCCTTGCCATTCTGGTCTTTGCCAGCATGACCGCTTTTGCAACACCCTACACCGCCAACCTGACCATCAATGAAGAAACCCTCGAAACCGGCAAAACTGTTACAGCCGTCAGAATGTTTAAAGATGACAGCGATATGCCTGTTGAACCGGAAACCGCAACCACCCCGCATTTTGTCCTTGAAAGTGCATGGATTCCGTTCTTTGCTGATTTACTCGACATTGAAATCGTAGATGAAAACAACGATGATGTAGCCGATAATGCGGATGCCATTTCCGTAGCAGCTTATAACTATGTTGTAGCGATGCAGAGTGAATCTCCTGCATTGATTGCTTTCGCTGATGCAGCAAAGGAACACTATTTAGCGAATACAGCTAATTTCGCCTCTCTTACCACCACAGAAGACTCTACAGATGGTCAAGTCATCTTCACCAGTCTTCCCGCAGGCAGCTATTTAGTCTATCCGGTGGCCGGTTCCACCAGCGAAACAAGACACACCGATGCCATGTTCGTTACCCTTCGCGATGAGAATGTTACCATTAACCTGAAGAGCGTATACCCCACCATTGACAAAAAAGTAAAGACCACAGACGCAGCTGCCTTTACAGACGACACACACGCTCAGGTTGGCGATTATGTACAGTTCCAGCTGAACGCTGAAGTACCTGACATGACCGAATATACTTCCATTAACGGTGCTCCCGCCTATACCTTTACTTTCCACGATACTCTTTCCAACGGACTGACCTTTGTTAAAGATGCCACTCATCCTCTGGCGGTTACCATCAGCCATACCCAAAACAACACGACTACCACTTCTACCTTAACAGAAACCACCGATTATACCCTTACGCTGCCCAATCCTACCGCTGAAACAAATCCCCACAATAACCTGACTGTTGCCATTAACGATTTGAAAACATATATTGCAGAAAATAATCTGAACGCCGGCGATGATATTACTGTTACTTACTATGCCCGTGTTAATGCAAACGCTGTTGTCACTACTGCGGAAAACACCGCCTACATTGAGTACACCAACAATCCCACCACTGGCGGAACCGGCAATTCTGAACCGGATGATTCTACTGTCTATACTTACGACATCAAAATCTTCAAGTACACCAAAAACGGCGAAGGCAATAATGCTGCTGAAATTTCTCTGGCCGGTGCCGTCTTCAAAGTCAAGACCGTTCGCAACAGCACAAACCCCGATGATATCCTCCAGCTTATTGACCTTGGAACCGATAACGGCAATAATGTTTACCGTGTAGCTACCGCTGAAGAAATCGCTGATAACACCGTTACCAAAACAGATTCCGTTGTAACACCGGCCAACGGTACCGTCATCATTAAGGGTCTGGATCTTGGCACCTATTATCTCCAGGAAACACAGCAGCCCACAGGTTATAACATTCTGACACAGGAAATTGAGGTTGTAATCACCGCTGATAATCCCTCTACCGCAGACACAACGGAAGAAGATCTGACCAATGTTTATTATATCATTGACAACAACACAACAGATCTTATTGCCAATAACGATGAAGTTAAAGTAGAAAACAGAGCCGGTGCTGTTCTCCCCACCACCGGTGGTATGGGTACTATTATTCTGACTGTTCTGGGTGTCAGCATCGTTATCATCGGTATCATCCTGCCCGTCATCAAAAGAAAGAAGAAGGATGCAAAATAATCGTACATGAAAGATAAGCTGAGAAAACTGATACGTGTAGTGATTATCCTTGTTGGTCTCGGCATATTAGTCTATCCTTCTCTAAGTGCATATCTGATACAGCAAAATGCCAGCCGTTCCATTGCTTCTTATGATGACACCGTCAGCAAAACAGAAGCGGCACGGCTGGATGCCCTGCTTAAGGATGCTCAGGAGTATAACAAACTGCTGGCCTCCTCCGTCGGCAACAATAAACCGCCTGTTGATGCCAATGGCAACCCGCTGTCACTGGACAGCTACGAGAATATCCTGAACCTTAAAGGCGATGGCATGATGGGCTATATCACCATTCCCAAGCTGAACCTGACTTCCCGCATCCTGCACGGCACAGAGGAATCTGTCCTGCAGGTTGCCATCGGTCACTTGAAAAATACTTCTCTGCCTGTTGGGGGAAACACCACACACGCTATTTTGTCAGGCCATCGGGGACTGCCTACCGCTGAGCTTTTCACAGATCTTGATAAGCTCATCATAGGTGATGTATTCTATATTAAAGTCCTGAATACCACCCTGTGCTATACGGTAGATCAGATTCTGACGGTCCTGCCTAATGAAACAGAAGAACTTGCCCTACAGAAAGACAAGGATTATGTAACGCTACTCACTTGTACACCATACGGTATCAACTCACACCGGCTGCTTGTTCGGGGCGTTCGCACACCCTTTGATGACACGCAGGAGATTCCGGTTTATCAAACCGTTAACATTGAATCTTTCTGGGAGAAACTCCCTGCCCAGTATCGCCATATGTTCATAGGCTTTACTGTCATAGTAGTTTTTCTGGTTGTATACCTTATTGTGGTTATTGTACGAAAAATTTTGAAAAAAAGGAGATACCGGAACAATGGACAAGACGATGAAAGCCCACCTCAAACTGAATAGCGGTCTGTCTGTCACCGGTTTTTTCCTTCTGGTGCTTATCACCCTGATGATGCGTCCGCTGACAGCTTCTGCGGCACAGAACACCGGCAGTCTGACCCTTCAGTGCGTGTTCTCCGTGGAAGGCGGCGAACGTATTCTCGTGGGTGATGAGTACGCTATTGTTAAAATAGCAGCGGCCAAGCAAACAGAAGGCGGCATGGTTTATACCACCGAAACCGCCTTCTCCCGTTTTGACTGCGATTGGCTGAACACAGCTTCTTCCGACCTGAACCGTATCGCAGAAGATTTGACCGATTTTAGCCAAAAAAATCAGCTCTTTACAGCCTTCGCCGTAACCGATAACAACGGTGAGCTGTCATTCGGCTCTTTGGAAATCGGTTTGTATCTGGTCGCACGAACCAAAACCGCACCGGCCAACGAACGATTTGAAACCGACCCGCTGTTGGCTTTTATCCCCGAAGAGGTGGATGGCAACGTCATCTATGATGTCACGGCCACCCCGAAATTCAGCTATCATTCACCGGCTTCTGATCCGGCTCTGCCGCAAACCGGTCTGCTGCTCTGGCCGGTAACCGTTTTGGCGGTGTTAGGCTGTTTGCTGATCATCTGCGGTTCGTTCCTGCTGAGAAAGGAGCATGACAGTGAGAAATAAAGCGGCAAAAATTTTGATAACCACAGGGATAGTATGCGTTTTGGCGGCACTATCCCTGTTTTTGTATAATCAATTCCGTTCCTACAATGCCGGCGTATATTCCCAAGAGATTATGGTCGCCCTGAAAACCGCCATTGATGCCGACAAAAAAGCGGATAACTCCAGTCAGCCTTCCGCCGACACTCATTCCTCCGACAACAGCACCGGCGGCTCCTCCATTGACCGCACCACTGTTTTAGGCAGCGAGTATATCGGTTATCTTTCGATTCCCACGCTTGCATTAGAGCTTCCCGTGATGGCAGACTGGAGTTACGAAAAGCTGGATCAAGCCCCGTGCCGTTATGCGGGTTCGCCCGAAACAGACGATTTCGTCATCGCCGCCCACAACTTCAGCACTCATTTCGGCTACATCGGCCATCTGACCACCGGCGACCAAGTCAGCTTCACCGACATTCACGGCCGCCGCACCGATTACGAAGTCATCCTGACCGACACCCTCTCGCCCACCTCCGTATCAGACATGACTTCCGGCGAATACGCTCTCACCCTATTCACCTGCACCTACTCCGGCCAAGCCCGTGTCACCGTTCGCCTACAACGCCGTGCCACCACCTAAAAAATGTTGGAG
>CADCOZ010000100.1 GCA_902803125.1 uncultured Ruminococcus sp. | reverse complement strand
CCTTCCCGTGGGGAGCTGATTGCGGTACAGCATACCATAGACGAAATCTGTGAACTGACAGGAGCCGATACACTGGGCTTTTTGCCGCCGAAATGTCTGTGTGAAATGCTCGGCAAAATCGACATGAAAACAGCAGGTATCTGTGATGCCTGTTTCTCCGGCGTTTACCCGACAAAGATTCCCCAGAAAATGCTGGAAGGCAAAGAAAGAGGCGGTGTTGATTTCGGCAAGAAACTCCCGCCCAAAGACGGAACCTGTGTGGGAAAACCGGAATAAGAGAATAACGAATAGTGAATAGTGAATAGTGTTTAGACAAAGGCAGGAATTACTTGGGAGGTAACGGTATGGCAAGAGATACCTATGAATCGCCGCTGTCATCACGATATGCGGATAAAGAAATGAAATACCTTTTTTCGCCGGATATGAAATTCAAAACATGGCGGAAACTTTGGATCGCTCTGGCAGAAGCAGAACATGAATTGGGCTTGAACGTCACGCAGGAGCAGATTGACGAACTGAAGGCTTATGCCGAGGATATCAACTATGAGGTGGCCGAAGAGCGTGAAAAAGTGGTGCGGCACGATGTGATGTCCCATGTTTATGCCTATGGCGTACAGTGTCCGAAGGCGGCGGGCATTATCCATTTGGGGGCGACTTCCTGCTATGTGGGGGACAATACCGATGTCATCATCATGACAGAAGCCCTGAAAATCGTGGAGAAAAAGCTGGTCAGCGTGATTCGTCAGCTGTCTGCCTTTGCCGACAAATATAAAGACCTGCCGACACTGGCCTTTACGCATTTCCAGCCGGCCCAGCCGACCACCGTTGGCAAACGTGCCACCCTTTGGATACAGGATCTGCTGATGGATTTGGAGGACGTGCAGTATGTTTTGTCCGGCATGAAGCTGCTCGGCTGTAAGGGAACCACCGGCACACAGGCGAGTTTTTTGGAGCTGTTTGACGGCGACCACGAGAAATGCAAGCAGATTGACCGCTTGATTGCCCAAAAGATGGGCTACCGTGACTGCTTTGCCGTGTCGGGACAGACCTATTCCCGCAAGCTGGACAGCCGTGTGGTGAATGTGCTGGCGGGCATCGCCCAGAGTGCCTCGAAGTTCTCGAACGATATCCGTCTGCTTCAGCACCTGAAAGAGATCGAAGAACCCTTTGAAAAGAGCCAGATCGGTTCCAGTGCGATGGCGTATAAACGCAATCCCATGCGGTCGGAGCGAATGACCTCTCTGTCCCGCTATGTGATGATTGACGTGCTGAATCCGTACATTACGGCGGCTACCCAGTGGTTTGAAAGAACACTGGACGACTCTGCCAACAAGCGTCTGAGCATTCCGGAAGCCTTTTTGGCGGTGGATGCCATTCTGAATTTGTATTTGAACGTCAGTGACGGTTTGGTGGTATACGACAAAGTCATTACTGCCCATCTTATGAACGAACTGCCGTTCATGATGACCGAAAACATCATGATGGATGCGGTCAAAAACGGCGGCAACCGTCAGGAACTGCATGAAAAAATCCGTGCCGTTTCTCAGCGTATCAAATCCGGCGGCGGCAAAAATGACCTGCTGGAATGTATTGCCGCTGATCCGGCCTTTGGCAAGACCATTGAAGAACTGAATGAACTCTGCCGTCCCGAAAAATACGTTGGCAGAGCCCCACAGCAGGTGACAGACTTCCTCGCTGAAACAGTGGCGGCGGCTTTGGCTCCCTATGAAGCCTTGGAAACCGCTAAAGCCGAAATCAACGTATAAGGTCGTGCAAAAGGCAGAATAATTGTCTGCGGGCAAACACATCATACAGGGGTCAGAAGTTCCGAACGGTTCTCTGAATCGTGAAGCACAATAAATGTTTTAGCAAGGAGCGTGTAACAATGATTAACCATAATGTTTTTAACAGTACGACAGCCAGAAAGGTTGCCAATCAGCTTGGCTGTTTTTCCGTTGTGGAATATGTCAAGGATATTTCCGTTGACCCGATGACCGCCCAGACAGCGTATTTTATGGCGCAAATGGGTGTTCGCAAAAGACAGGTCGTTGCAACGCTGAACCAGCAGGGAGTTATTTTACAGGCCGGTGCGATGCAGATGATTGTGGGCGATGTGCAGATGAACACCAATGTCAAGGGTGCCGGCGATTTCATGAAAAAATGGGTTGGCAGTAAGGTTACCAAGGAATCTGCCATTAAACCGCTCTATTTTGGTACCGGTCAGGTTATTTTGGAGCCGACTTACAAATATATTCTCTTAGAGGATCTTGCCAAGTGGAACGGTTCTATTGTTATCGAGGACGGTATGTTCTTAGCTTGTCAGGATACGGTGGAAATGAAGGTCGTTGGCCGCAACAGCTTTTCGTCAGCGGTGGCCGGCGGAGAAGGCCTGTTCAATACCTGCCTGACCGGTTCGGGTATTGCCGTATTTGAAAGCCGTGTACCCGCCGAAGAACTGCTGGTCTTTGACGTTATCAACGATGTGCTGAAGATTGACGGCAATATGGCGATCGCCTGGTCGAACTCTTTGCAGTTTACGGTAGAGCGTTCCTCCAAATCGCTGATTGGTTCGGCGGCTTCCGGTGAAGGTCTTGTTAACGTTTACAGAGGTACCGGCCGTGTACTTGTTGCTCCCGTGACCTGATGTTTTTTCGGCGAATGCCTTCTTTTTGGGGCAGGGAACCATTTGCACTAACCTTGAAAAAACGGCTATTTATGCGGCTTTTTGATTAGATTAGTGCGTAGGGAGCAGGGAGCCTCTTTCACGGTGTTTTAGACAGCAGGTATTCCTACGGCTTTTCGTTTTATCTGCGGGAGATTCCCAAACGCACCGACTTTCGGAGAACCCTCTCTGTCCGAAGAATGTAATGGCACATCAAGTTAAAAGTTTCGCTCAAGCCTTTTCAAAGGCTTGCGGAGTCCAGGGGCAGAGTCCCTGGCGGGGTTTGGGGCAGAGCCCCAACATTAAGAAAGGTAGGCAGAATATGGTAAGAGCAATTGTAGGAGCCAATTGGGGCGATGAAGGCAAAGGAAAGATTACAGACGTGCTGGCACAAAAGTCGGATATGGTTATCCGGTTCCAGGGCGGCAGCAACGCCGGTCACACGATTATCAATCATTACGGTAAGTTTGCCCTGCATCAGCTTCCTTCCGGCGTGTTTAATACGGAAATTATCAATATTATCGGCAACGGCGTTGCCCTCAGTGTAGAAAATCTGGTCAAAGAAATTCAGGAACTGCTCGATAAGGGTGTGCCGAAACCGAATATCTATGTTTCGGACAGAGCACAAATCGTGATGCCCTATCATAAGCTGTTTGACTGCTATGAAGAAGAACGGCTCGGCGGCAAGAGCTTTGGCTCCACCAAGTCCGG
>CADCOZ010000099.1 GCA_902803125.1 uncultured Ruminococcus sp. | reverse complement strand
GAGGCTCTGCCTCTGGACCCCCTAAAGGGGCTAACTTCGTGTCGTCCGCAAGCCTTTGAAAAGCTTGCGAAAAACTTTTGTGTTGATGTTTGGTAAGGTTTTTTCTTCACCGAAAAAACATCAGACAGGATACTATAAACAATCCCCGCCGATTTCGTCAAGAACCGGCGGGGTGTTTTGCGTTTGGTGCTTTGTATCCTGCCTGAGTTTCAACACAGCAAATTTCGGGAGGGGGAGAAAGAATGAATAATGAATAATGAATAATGAATAATGAATAATGAATAGTGAATAATGAATAATGTAATTTTGAAGTGCCAAAAATCAGCGAATTTAGGGAGGGGGTTTGGGGGAAAACCTTTTTTCGCCAGAAAAGGGGTTCCCCCAAGTGGCTTTCCTGAGGAGAAAACGCCGCCTTGACAGATGACAGGAGAGAGGGTATAATGTGGGAGGTAAAAAAGTGTAAAGAAATGGTGGCGTGTGGAATATGAAGCGATGGTTAGCAATCGTAACAGCCAAAATCTTAAGAGGGGTCGGCAAGCTGTTGGGCAAGGGAAGCAGTCTGCCCGGCAAAGTAGCCCTCAAAATTTGTCCGGATATTCTCCAAAGGGTTACCCTGCCGCCCTATGTGATTGCCGTGACAGGGAGCAACGGTAAAACTTCTACGGTTGAAATGACCGCTCATCTGCTGACAAAAAGCGGTAAGCGGGTGGTTTGGAACAAAGAAGGCTCTAACCAGATTGAAGGCGTTACCACACTGGTGCTGAGTCATGCCACGCTGGGCGGTAAGGTCAAGGGCGATGTCCTGCTGATTGAAAGCGATGAACGCTATGCCCGTTATACCTTCTCCTACATTACCCCGACACACTATGTTATCACGAATCTCTACCGTGACCAGCTGACCCGCAACGGTCACCCCGAATGGGTCTTTGAGGCACTGGCCGACAGTATCAGCGATCCTATGCAGCTGGTACTCAATGCCGATGACCCGTTGGTTTCACTGTTTGGAGCCGATAGAAAAAATGTGCTGTGGTTCGGGGCTGACAAGCTTTCCACCGATACCGAACAGAACGACAGCGTTTATGATGACGGTGCCTATTGTCCCCGCTGTAAAAAGCCGATGACCTATTCCACAAGGCATTATCACCATATCGGGCATTATGCCTGTACGTCCTGCGGCTATCAGCGTCATGCTACGGATTGTACCGTTACAGCCGCCGATTTGGAACAAGGCACCATGGTCATTGACGGACAGCATACCATCACGTTAGCCCTGCGTTCGCTCTATAATATGTACAATATTTTGGCGGCGTATACCATTGGTGCTATTGTCGGTTTGGATAAAACGGCGATGGCGGCTGACCTGAGTGATTATGTCATGAAAAACGGCCGTGTGGTATCCTTCACTATCGGTCAGCGGCCGGGTACCCTGCTGGTATCCAAGCACGAAAACAGCGTATCCTATGACCAGTCCATCCGTGTGGCGGCGGCTGATAAGCGGGGGTGCGATGTCCTGCTGATTGTTGATGCCATCAGCCGCAAGTATTTCACCGGCGATGTGTCTTGGCTGTGGGATATCAACTTTGAAAAACTGCACAGCGAAAATATCCATGAAATTGTTTTGGCGGGAGCCTACTGCAACGACTTGGCGGTACGCTTCAGCTATACCGATATTCCATCTGAAAACATCAAGGTCTTTCAGAGCATTGAACAGGCCTGTCAGTATCTTGACAGTGACAGACCGGAATACATATATACGATTACCTGTTTTTCCGACAAAGGCAAATTCCTGCATTTGGTGAACAAAGGAGGCGAACCCGCATGAAGCTCCTGCACTGGTACTATGACATCATGAATCTTTACGGCGAGTATGGCAACATAGCGGCTTTACAGCGTTTGTTCACCCGTCACCAAATAGACTGCACAGTTGACCGTCTTTCGTTTGGGGATAAAGTTCCCCTTGACACCTACGACTTTATCTATATCGGTTCCGGCACGGAAAAGAACCGTAACGTGGTCATGCAGGATATGCTTTCCTATCAAACCGCATGGAAAGAACTGCTATCCAAAAACATTCCCATTCTGCTGACCGGCAACGCTTTTGAAATGCTGGGACAGCATATTACCGATGCGCATAACGTGACCCATCAGGGACTTGGGCTGTTTGATTTTACAGTTCGTGAACAGAACAAAACTCGCTTGACCGCAGACGCTATTTTCACGGCAGATTTTTCTGACAAGCCGTTTATCGGCTTCATCAACAAATGCAGTGAGATAACCGGCATTGACACGCCGCTGTTTCATGTACAGCGTGGTTTAGGCAACCGTGCTGACGACCCCGCCGAAGGGCTTCTTTCCGGTCAGCTGTACGGCACCCACCTGACGGGACCCATCCTGATCAAAAACCCGCATTTTCTGCTGTGGGTAGCCCGACAAATCCTTGGCGACAACACCGCCCTTTCTGACACTTCCCTTCTCTACGAAACCGCCGCCTACGAACACACCCTCACCAAACTCAGCGAATGATCCACCGAAATGGAATGTTGGAGGGCTTTACCCCTGCACTCCCTAAAGGGACTAACTTCGTGTCGCCCACAAGCCTTTGAAACGCTTGCGAAAAACTTTTGTGTTGATAATTCGTCAACTCTTTCTTTATGGCAAGTAAAGAAAGCAACCGCTAACTTTACTGAAAAACCTCCATGTTGTCCGGAGAACGGAACCAACATGGAGGTTTTATTGTGTCTGCACAGAGAACGCACCGCAGGAACAACACAGCGATTTTTGGAAGGGGGTT
>CADCOZ010000098.1 GCA_902803125.1 uncultured Ruminococcus sp. | reverse complement strand
GGGAGGTTTGGAGGGCAACGCCCTCCAACATTCGTCAGAAGGTTAGCGGCTGTTGGGTGAACAGGTTGGTGCCGGAGGAGAGTTCGATGATGCTGACGAGAAGGATCATTAGACCGACAGCGGCTGTATAGAGAATAAAGATGTACATACGGTTGGTGCCTAAGAGCCATTTGAACAGCTTGATGGCCAAGAAGCCGACAATACCGGCGGTCAGCATTCCGGCGATGACCAAGCCGGCGTTGATGGCAGAAAGGTCGGTTTCGGGAGAAGTGAAGGTATCCTTCAGTTCAAGGACAGCGGCGGCTACAATGGCCGGTGTGCCGAGCAGAAAAGAAAAGTCCAATGCTTTTTGTCTGTCAATGCCTCTGAGCTGTGCGGCGGCCAAGGTCGAGCCTGAACGGGACAGACCCGGAAAAAGAGCGGCGGCACATTGTGTCAGGCCGACAATCAGGGCATCTATCACCGTATAACGCTGTCTTCTTCTTTTGCGGTAGCGTTTGCCGTCAATGATTTTAACGGGCTGTTTCTTTTTGCCGCCAAAGAACAACAACAAACTGGTTCCTACTAATGACAGCCCCACTATGAAGAAATAGCCGTCCAGTGTGAATTTATCGGCCAAGTCTTTCAGTTTCATGTCCGTGCCGGGGATAGGGAGGAAGAGCAGGAACAGGGGCAGAAGTCCGATAATGATCATCATCGCCATGTTTTCCTGTTCGGTCATTTCTTTCCAGCGAAATTGACGGGTAAAGAGCTTTTTGATAATACTGCCCAGAGCGGCCAGCAGTTTCAAAATAATCTTGAAATAAACCGCCACGACAGCCGCCAAGGTGCCAATATGCAGCATGACCGAGAAAAACAGATTGTTTTCGGTCAGGCCGGTGATGTGCTGGTAAATCGCCAGATGTCCGCTGCTGGATACCGGCAGGAACTCTGTCAGTCCCTGCAAAATACCCTGCATGATAGCATCAAATAGATTCATAGGTTATGTACCTCCGATTCTCTGCGGCAGAAAAATCTGCCTTTATTAGGATGGTAAACGCTTCTGAGAGCGTGATTCATCAATCATTTCATAAAGTGCTTTGATGGCACTGCTCAAACTGCCAAGGTCATGCATCAACCCTTCCTGCACTGCGGTTGGACCGTCCAGTACGGTGCCGATATCCATGACTAACTGGTCGGTATTGAGGGCTAACTGATAATAGCGTTCGGCAGAAATACGGGAATGGGTTGTGACAAAATCCGTAATACGCCTTTGCATTCGCTGAAAATAATCAAACGCCTGCGGAACGCCCAGCATGGTACCGGTCATTCTGACAGGATGAATGGTCATGGAAGCGGAAGGAGCTATGAACGACCGTTTAGCGGCCACGGCAATCGGTACGCCAATGGAGTGACCGCCGCCCAGAACCAGTGATACCACCGGCTTTGTCATGCCGGCCATCAGTTCGGCTATTGCCAATCCCGCTTCCACATCGCCGCCGGCGGTATGGAGTATGACCAGCAGACCGTCAATGTCGGTGCTTTGTTCGGCGGCTATCAGCTGAGGAATGATATGCTCGTATTTAGTGGTTTTACTGCGGGGTGAGAGCATATAATGCCCCTCGATTTGTCCGATAATGGTCATGCACTGGATAATATACTGTCCGTTGTCGGCTATAATGGTTCCCGTATCCAAAATACTGTCGGACGGTGCGGGTGTTGGTGTATCCTCTGTTTCTTCCGCTTCTTCGGTCGGAAACGGACATTCTGTCTGTACCATTGTTTTGTGCCGTGTCATCGCATGAACCCTCCCGCTATCATTAGCCTTCCTTGGAAAGCTGTCACTGTTTTGACTGATATGGGTAGTGTGTGCCAAGACCCTTGGGTTTATGCATATCGTCAGCAAATGTAGGAGAAGGGTAAATAATGCATAATTCACAATTCATAATGCATAATGTTCAAAGACAAAAAGTCAGCGAATTTGGAATGAATACTGAAAAATGAATAATGAATAATGTTGATGCAGGTCAAGTCAGCGAATTTTGGAAAGGGGTTTGGGGGGTCTCGCCTGTCGGCTCGGTCCGGTCGCTTTGGCCTTGCGGCCAAGGTGTCCACT
>CADCOZ010000097.1 GCA_902803125.1 uncultured Ruminococcus sp. | reverse complement strand
CTCGGCGCTGGACAAAGGCGACCCCAACGGCTTTGTCTGTTTTCTGACCATGAGCGAACACCTGACCTATGAGGGACTGTCCCAATCCTTTAATACCTTCATGTATCTGGATATTGCCCTGATTATCGGTGCATTACTCTCATTGTTTGTTGAAATTCTGCTCATTCTCCGAAAGGATGCGGCCTCATCATGATTGGACTTTATCTTCATATTCCTTTTTGCCGGCGAAAATGTCCTTACTGCGACTTTTATTCTGTCAGCGGCGATGCGGCGGCTTTTGATGCTTATACCGAAGCCCTTTGCCGGCGTATCCGCTCTTATGCCGAAAAGCTGTCTGTGCCTGCCGATACGCTCTATTTTGGCGGCGGTACCCCAAGTATCCTCGGTGCCGAACGTCTGGTCAGGCTTGCGGCAGTGGCTCGGAAATACTTTGGGTTGAACCATGCCGAAATCACCCTCGAAGTCAACCCCGAAAAGCAGGATATCGACTTTGCCGCCTTACGCAAGGGCGGCTTTAATCGTATTTCCATCGGTTTGCAGTCGGCCAACGATAATGAACTGCGTCAGCTCGGCCGACTTCACGATGTACAGCAGGCTGTCCGCTGTATCGCACAGGCCAAAGCGGCCGGTTTTACCAATCTGTCGCTTGACCTCATGATCGCCACGCCCGAACAAACCAAAGACAGTCTGCGGCGTTCCATTGATTTCTGTGCCGAACAGGGGGCCGCTCATATTTCTGCCTATCTGCTGAAGGTGGAACCGAACACCCCGTATGCCCGCCGCAGGGATACCGCTTTCCTCTGCGATGATGAACGGCAGGCTGAATTGTATTTACTGGCGGTGGAACAGCTGAAAAGCTATGGTTATCGGCAGTATGAAATCTCCAACTTTGCCAAAGAAGGCTTTGAGGGACGGCATAACCTCAAGTATTGGCACGATGAAGAATATCTCGGCTTGGGGCCTTCTGCCCATTCGTTTATCGGCGGACGGCGATTTTACTATGACCGCTCCTTTGACAGCTTCTATCAGGACATCACCACACCGGACGGCTCCGGCGGTGATGCGGAAGAATTTCTTCTGCTGGGACTGCGGTTATGTGAAGGTGTCACGCACGAGCGTTACCGCCGCCGCTTCGGCACGGATATTCCTCCGTCTGTCATACAGCAGGCACAACGCCTGCTTCCCACCGGTTATTTGACGCTTACCCCGGAAGGCATCGCCCTGACACCGCAGGGCTTTTTGGTATCGAATGCCGTCATCGCCTTTTTGCTTGATACATAAACAGCCAAAACAGGGACAGTGAAGTCAACCCCTTCACTGTCCCTGCTGTTTCAATGAAAACTGATTTCGTTAAAGACCTTCTCATACGCTGCTTTATCCTCGGCACGACAGCACAAAACAGCCGCATTATAGCCGCCGGACTGCACACGGATTTTCTGCTGGATATACAGTTCATGCCCGTCCTCATCGGTCATGAACAGCTTGCAGACCACTTCTTTTGAATCGGTCGTATATACCTTGGCTTCGGGATACTGTTCTTTCAGATAGCTGGCCATCTGCCGATAGGTCAGCGTTTTATCCACCACGGATTCTGTCAGCAGGGTAGCGGTGCCTTCCCGATTCCGCAGATAAATGCCGTAGGACGGGTAGTAATCCGTATTCAGCAAATAGAACTCTTCCGGAAAGACCACCGACAGGGACAGCACACTGGTGGTGAACCGCAGTTTGCCCTTGCCGTACCGTGACACCCCCACGGGTAGCTGTATTTCTTCCGAAACCTTATCATCATCGGACACTTCTGCCGCAGAAATATTTTGCGGACGGGATACCGGCTCTTCTGACACGGCCGCTCTGCTTTCTTCTGCTTGGCTGACCGTCCGGCTTTCCTGCACAGCAGAAACGACCGCCGCTGTATTTTGGCTGACGGCCAACGGCTGACTGTCGGCTGTTTTCTGACAGCCGGTACACCCTAAAAGCAGTAGCACCGCTATCCAAACCATACACTTTTTCACAAGCATCCCCGCCTTTCAATGTTGGGGCTTTGCCCCTGCACTCCCTAAAGGGACTAACTTCGTGTCGCCCACAAGCCTTTGAAAAGCTTGCGAAAAACTTTTGACTTGATGTCTTTCAAGCTTCTGATGTGCCATACTTTTGTGCTGTCCCTCCGCACGATAACAGCAGGTTCTCCCAAAACTGCAAGAAAAAACCGATGTAACGCCGGATTTCTGTTGTTCTGCACCAAGTTTTCGGATGCACAACACAGCGAATTTAGGGAGGGGGTTTGGGGGAGTCTCGCCTGTCGGCTCGGTCCGGTCGCTTTGGCCTTGCGGCCAAGGTCTCCACTGGCGACCCGCTCTCCTTTTTTCGCCAGAAAAGGGGTTCCCCCAAGAAACTTTCCGGCGTTATTCAGCGGCTTTTGCGTCGGCCAAACGATGGATTGTTATGGGAACGACTGCCGCTTTTTCTATCGGATGTTCTGCGGACTGCCGATTCATGGGCGGTGCGGCGGGCATTCCTGCCCCGCTGAGGCTGTTTCCGCTCAAAAGAAGAATGCTCGGCAAAGGCTCTCACTTTGACCGGACGACCGCAGACCTTGCCGCCATACATACTGTCCAGTACCTCTTCCAGTGCATCGGCCGGCACCGCTACCACGGAATAGTCGTCATAGATTTCAATCTTCCCGATGTCAGACCCGTGCAAAAGGCTTCTTTCGGTAATCGAAGCAACCAAGTGGTTCGGTGCCACACGGCTGGAACGTCCGATATCCACCACCATTTTGGCAAAATCGGTATTGGCTCGTCTGCCGTACTGCTTTTTCTCCTGCTTGATATCTGCAATTCGGATTTCCTTTTCGGCAAAGTGCATTTGCAGAGCCGCCGCCGCAATATCAAACAGCGAATAGCCCTGACCGAGCAGAAGGTTCACCATTTCGTGATAATTCTGTCCCTGTCCGGCTTCTAAAGCCGCTATGACACTGGCGGCGTTTTTCTCGTGCAGACGGGTACGAATTTCATCGCCTGTCGGCACGGCAATTTCTTCCACGGTGCATTTCAACGCATGAACAATATCCTTCAGTGTCAGCACCTGCCGCCGTCCGCTGCAAATCGTGATAGAGGTGCCGGCCTTGCCGACACGTCCCGTTCTGCCGATACGGTGAACATAGTATTCATTATTCTGCGGGATATCGTAGTTAAAAACGAACTGCACGTCATTTACATCAATACCTCTGGCGGCTACATCCGTGGCCACCAGTACCGCTGTAGAGCCGTAACGGAACCGTTCCATGACTGTGTTCCGCTGGGACTGCTTCAAATCACCGTGCAGAGCTTCTGCCTGAAAGCCGCTTTTTTGCAGGCTTTCGGTCAGTTCGTCTGCCATCTTTTTAGTGTTGACGAATACCATCGCCAAAGACGGCTCATAATAATACAGCAGGAGCTTCAGGGCATCTTCTTTTCTGCCCATCGGCACATCTACATACTGCTGAACAATGTTGTCGAGTGTTATCTGCTGGCGGCTGATCTGTACCATCTGCGGGTCTTTCTGAAACTCATGGGTAATCGCTAAAATAGACGGCGGCATGGTGGCCGAAAACAGCACGGTCTGACGGCTGTCCGGTGTATCCCGCAGAATCGTTTCCATATCTTCCTTAAAGCCCATGCTGAGCATTTCGTCCGCTTCGTCCAGCACCACCAGCTTGACGTTGGCAAGGCTCAGCGTGCCCCT
>CADCOZ010000096.1 GCA_902803125.1 uncultured Ruminococcus sp. | reverse complement strand
GAGGTTACGCATGAATATCCGGATATAACCGTACATCTGACCGTATTTGATGCGGTGATTGCAAAAGGCAGGCCAAAGCTTCTTGAACATCAGGATATGAAATGGATAACGGTTTCTGAACTTTCAGAATTTGCATTCTGTCCGGCCGATGAGACGATCATAAGCATTCTGAAAAACAGATAAAAGGCGGTGCTTCTGCATATTTTGTGTTCCGGTGCCGGTGATGCTTTTCTTGCATCCTTTATGAAACACCCTGAATCTTGGTCTGATGTTATCAAACGAACTAAACAACAAGGAAATGGGGTATGTTTTCTGCCCGATAATGCAGGCGATATAGATCTTTCGAATTTTTGAGCTTTGTGATAGGCACTGATACTTCTGTCGTGCGTAAGCAACTGCAATAAAACGACAAACATCAAAGGGCAGTTCCGCAATAAACGGAACTGCCCTGAAAAATGATTGGTGCCTGTTGTTATTATGCGGCCTGGTCAAGGGATTCTTCTGTTTGAGAATCCGTGTAAGGCGTGAGTTTGAAGTTGCCGTAGATGGTGGCGAACTCATTCTTCATGGAAACGGTTTCAATGCCCATCTTGTCGCAGTCCTCTTTGAAGGATGCGGCTGTTTCAAGGTTGCCGTGATCTCTTTCGGTATCGTCACAGAGGAGCATATAGGCTTTGCCGCCGTGCTGCATGACATACTGTCCCATCGCCAAATCGCCAGAACTGTTGCCGAAGGCCAGAATGGGGGAGAAGCCCAGGTCGTTGATGATGCTGACAACCTTATTCAGCTTCAGGTTTTTGAATGTTACGGTGCCGTCGAAGACGATTTTTTCATCGGCGGAAGGGGTATAGTCACGAGCCTTAACATCGTCCGGCCTACCGTCGGAGGTGATGCCGAACTGTGTGCCGATGACCTGATAAGGCGGGATATACTGTCCCAGCGTATCCGTTGACAGTTCCCGGAGCATATTGACCTCTGCACCGCTGTTGATATAGACCTTGAAGCCGTTTTCGGTAAGATACTTGACAAGGGATACCATCGGTTTGTAGTAGCCGTCGGCATAGGTCATGTTTTCAAAGCCGATAACAGGCTCGGACATGAACTTGCGGACATAGGCACGGTATCCTTCAACGGTAAAGCCCTTGAAAGCATCGGCGATGATATCGCCGGAGGAACGGGGAGCTGTCGGCTTTTCACCGCCATTGATGAGATACTCCTCCAATGCTTTGCAGTAAGCAGTATCTTCTTCGTTGCCCTGATAGGTACTGTCCTTTGTCAGACGATAGATCATCAAACACTGGTCAACATAGGTCGGGAACAGCTCGCCGTACAGGGTGCCGTCCGAATCGAACACGGCGATTCTCTTTTCGACCGGAACAAACTTGTCGGATTTTTCATCGGTGACTTCCTCAACGAATGCCATAATCGACTTCATAGCGGGGGAGTCCTCTGTCCAGTTTTCAATCGAAGTGGCTTTTTCGGGCTGAGCGGAAATTTCTGCGGAAGCCTCTTCGCTGGCTTCGGATACGGTCGATGCGGCAGAAGTTTCGCTGGGAGTTTCACTTTGTTCGCCGGATGTTTTACTGCACGCTGATGCAGCCAGCATTAGTACCGCTGCCGCAAGGAGTGCGGCAATTCTTTTTTTCATGTTGTTCATGTTGGTGGTCTCCTTCATTGTTTTTGGTGGCATCAATTTTCCGAGAAAACGCTGTACGGGTTGCCTGTACAATCCAAGCGTGTGGCGTTTTCCTAAAGATACGGAAACGGTCACGGATGGCTGTTTTGTCGGTGTTTTTCCATTTTATGCGTCAAGATCTCCGCCGAAGTTTTTAAGGGAATCAATGGTGATCTTACAGCCGGGTTTGACGTGCTGCATGATGAATTTCATGATGTTCTCCGGAACGCCGACACAGCCGCCTGTATAGGTGCGGCTGCTGCGGAAGCAGTGGAAGAAGAAGGCAAAGCCCTTTTCTTTAACGCACTCCGAGTTGTAGCCCATATTCAGAACATACTGATAGGCATAGTCATAATCGGAAATGTGTTCGCAGTTTTCGGTATCCAGACCGGGAACGTCCTTGATATTGACCAGTTCATTGAAGTGCATCCCCTCACGGTCATCGCCGGACCAATAATAATTGTCGTCTACCTTTGTGTATTCCATCTGACAGCCGGGATCATCGGCCAGACCAAACGCCTTGTCAATCGTAAAGGTGCCTACCGGTGTGTAACAGTCGTTGATAT
>CADCOZ010000095.1 GCA_902803125.1 uncultured Ruminococcus sp. | reverse complement strand
CTGTTGGGGTCATCCGCTTGACTTTTGGGCGGCTATGGTTTATAATAGTACCGTTGCCAATCGTTTTCGGGGTGTAGCGCAGCTGGTAGCGCGCCTGCTTTGGGAGCAGGATGTCGGGGGTTCGAATCCCTTCACTCCGACCAAATATTGCCCTGCGGGAATCTGTTTGACAGGCTCTTGGCAAAGGGTGAAGTTTGAACAGCGGATAGTGGACGGCGGCCGGTTCAGGTGTTGAACGGTGCCTTCCCTATCCGCTGTTTTTATGGAACGCAGGATAGGATAGCCGCTGGCCTAAACGAACGAATAAAGAATAATGTTGATGTAGGTCAAGTCAGCGATTTTTGGAAGGGGGTTTGGGGGGGTGAAGCCCTCCAACATTCCGTGGGGAAGGATGATAAACAGGTTCTAAGCCGTAAAGGGAGAGGATTCCATGAAAAAGGTGATTGGATTTCTGAAAAAAGAACTCATGCTGACCATAGCCGTTAGTGCGGCTCTGCTGTCGTTTTTGATAACGCCGCCATCGTGGGACTTGGTGATCCATATCGACTGGCACACGCTGGCCACCCTGTTTATGATGCTGACCGTGCTGGAAGGCTTTAAGCAGGAGAATATCTTCCGGCCGGTATTGCTGTTGGCCGGCAAAATCAAGTCAATGGTGGGACTGTCGTTGTTTTTGGTGTTTGGGGTGTTTTTTTCGTCTATGTTCGTGACGAATGATATCTCCCTGATTATTTTTGTGCCGCTGACCATTATTCTGTTTCGAGCCGGTGATAAGGAACGGTACATTCTGCCGGTCATCACGATGGAAAATATTGCAGCGGTGCGGGGTTCTCTGCTCACGCCGTTTGGCAGTCCGCAAAATTTGTTTATTTTCGGTCAGTCGGGTGTCACGGCGTGGCGGTTTGTCGGGTATATGCTCCCTATCTGGGTGATTTCCGGTGTACTGTTAGTGGGATTTGTAGTGCTTTTGTATCGAAAGAATTTCCGTGCCAAAACAAGCCTTGTGCAGACGGATTTCGCCGGCACTTGGCAGCCCGAACGCAAGCCCAGACGCATCGCCTATTTGGTGATATTTGCGGTGGTGCTGATAACGATTGTCAGCCGTACGGAATATTGGGGCTATGTGACATTATTTGTTGCGGCGGCGGTACTGGTCATTGACCGGCGGATTCTGCTCAAAACCGACTATGTATTATTGGTAACCTTTCTGTGCTTTTTTATCTTTTCGTCCTCTATTGCCGCCAACGAGGGAATTGCCTCGTTTTTGGGTGGGGCGGTGGCTCATCATGAATATGTGTGGGGCATTCTGCTCAGTCAGGTCATTTCCAATGTGCCGGCCGGCATTGTGCTGTATCCCTTTGCGGCCAATGCAGGAGCCTTGTTATACGGGCTGGATACAGCAGGCTTATGTACGCTGATAGGCTCGCTGGCCTCGGTGATTAACTATCGGATTTATGTGCGGGAATATCCGGGAAAAGGCGGCCAATTCCTTCTGGTCTTTACGCTGATTAGTCTGCTGTTTTTTGCGTTGGTGGCGGTGCCGGGGTATTTCATCAGTTTACAGCCGCTTTGATAGCGGTGGATGCTAAAAAGGGAGTGGTGTTATGTCAAAGTGGTGGGAGCATTTGAAAACAATCAATCATCACAAAAAAATGGTCATGGAACTTTGCTTCAAAGTGGGACTGTATCGGCAGGGATTACTGCATGATTTGTCGAAATATCATCCGGTGGAGTTTGCAGTGGGGGCGGTTTATTATCAGGGAACAAGAAGTCCGAATGCCGCCGAACGGGAGCGGAAAGGCTACAGTGATGCGTGGCTGCACCATAAAGGCCGCAACAAGCATCATCTGGAATATTGGATTGACTATGGATTAGAAGGTGACCATGCCATGACGGGCATGAAAATGCCGGTGCGGTATGTGGTAGAGATGTTTTGTGACCGTGTGGCGGCGTGTAAGAATTATCGGGGCGAGTCCTATACGGATGCGGATGCCTATGACTATTATATGCATTCCAAGGGTCATTACCTGATTCATCCCGAAACGGCACGTCTGCTGGAGTTTCTCCTGAAAATGCTGAGGGATAACGGCGAAGAGGTTACCCTGCTCTATATCAAGCACAAAATCTTAGGAAAACACTGAATATGCAAGGGCTGTGAAGAATAGATGCCGATGACATCGCTTCTTCACAGCCCTTTTTTGTGGTGATATGGCAGAATCAGTTGTGCTTTTTTACCCATCAGGAACTTGAAAGACCACAACACAAAAGTTTTGGTCAGGGGAACAGCAATAATGAGCAGTGAATCATTGACTCCCTCAGAAACTTCCGAAGCATCGTTTAGCTTGTTTCTTTTGTACAGGGCTTTGTGTCTTTTCCTTGCATTACATCGGGCAGTGCGGCGTTCGGTGATTCTGCTGATGAAAGAGGGAAAGCGACACAAACAATGTTTGGTAAAAATCGCAAAAAATACGTGATGATTTTCTACGTACTGGCCACGAAAAAATTCAAAAAATAGTTGAATTGGTGTTTTTTGTGTGATACTATATAGGCGGCACATATCCACGGATAATGTGTCGGAAACAATGTGCGCAGATGGTAAACTCATGAGCCAATCATAAAGAAAGGAGAATTCATATGTACCAGGTAAAGAAAAAAATCATTTCAGCCATACTGATTGTGTCTGCACTGCTGATGACGGCAGGCGTATCGGTTATGGGAACAAATGCAGTAAATGTTTTTAAATATGGTCTTAACTATGATGATCCATTGACTTACAATGGTGAAAAGAGTACATTCTTATCTTTGACAACTTCAGCTTCTACTGTTTCTTATGCAACTGGATACGCAACGAATTGCAAATATGCTTCCTGCAGGTCTTATCACTGGAACGGTATTGTTGCGACATATATTTCCCAGAATGCGGTTTATTCAGGTTATGTGACCACAAATATAGCCAATTCGGCAAATGATCACTATTTGCTGGTAAATAATGATACGGATAAGATCGCTTATTATGGAGAACTTTGTTCTGGCTCGGATCAGTACTCTGGAAAAAAAGACAGGTTTTGGGTATCAAGATATAGAAATGAAGATATGGCACATCATGATAACATCTATACATTTGATTTTAGCTGACATGAAGTAAACATAGCTGCGGCACTATAGATTTAACACGAGAAGGAGATTTACTGTATGTGGCTGGCGTTGATTGTTAAAAACCTTAAAAATTTCCTTTTATATAAAACGGTACTTTTTATATTTATCATGCTTTCCCTGATAATATGTATCATAACCTCTCTGCTGATAGTTGGTATGGCTGATGCCGTGACACCTGATCCAGCGAAAAATTTGCAGTATGATTCGAAATATTTTCATATTGATTTGACCGAAAGTGCCAATCAAACACAGGAAGAACCTGTTTATTGTATACAAATCTTTGACTTGAAAGAGAAAAAGTTTTTGTATGTGGGAGAAAGTAGCGAAGAGGCGGAAAAAATACGCCGTGAAGTGAAAAATCCTGTTTCTGAATCCATTAAACAGGTATCACAGAAAGATTATTCCGCTCGAACTTATGCAGAATTGAAGAAAAATATTCTGTATGTTGTGAACAAGTGCAGGGAGGATTTATTTGACGTTTCGATTGGCGGTAGTATAGAATCGGATGGCTCCGGAACGGCAGGTTATGCTTCAAGAGGAACGGCAGAAGAATGGCTGAAGAAAAACAGTTTCGAGGAACAAGCGGCAGAAAATTGGATAGAGGTGGTTCGCAATCCATACTATGAGTCTCCTTTTCAAAAGCTGGAATGGGGAGATAAAATTTCGCTTGGCACCACGGAATATGTGGTATCAAAAATACAGGACAAGCCAATGGAACCGCCGGATATTTCAACTGTGCTTACAGTGAATGCTGGAGGAGCAGATGACACCTTCACGGTTCGGTGGGTGACCTATACGGTAACGGCAGACCTTGACCAAGCGGGTATTGCCCGTGTCAGCGAAGCCATCAAGACCGCTTTCGGGGACATGAACCCGACCATTGATGTTCCCGAACCGCCGCCGCTGATGGAAAAACAGTTCAACAACATGGTGTATGTGCTGGCTTTGATCATCATTTTGGTAGTTCTGCTGAATGTGTCCCGACTGTATGCCTATATCATGTCCACGAGAAAAAAGGCGCTGGCGGTGTTTTCCCTCTGCGGAGCCGGCAAACTCACGCTGTTTGCCGTGTATATGACCGAAATCATGCTGATGCTGTTGGGATCTTTCCTGTTGGGATGGACGGTGTTCCATTTTGGGCTGAAAAACCTGATTGCCGTGCTGTATCCGTCCTTTGCGGAATTTTTCACGCCGGCGGTTTATCTGACCGTCTTTGGCATCTATATTGGTGCGGGCATTATCATGATGGCACTGAACCTGATACCCTTTGTGCGGCGTTCGGTGATTCAGCTGATGAAAGAAGGAACATAAAGATATGAAATACTTTAAGTTAGCGTATGACATGGTGATTCACCGCTTTCTGTTCAATCTGCTGATTGTGCTGGAGATAGCGGCGGTACTGATATTGACAAACACCGTGATATCTGCCTATAACGGCAAAAAAACGCTTTATGCCCCCTATGAGGAGATACTGTCGAATCAAGGCGTGATATTGACCATGAACCGACCGGAGGATTTTGCGTTTACCGATAACGAAGATATCCTTGCCATTATGGAGCGGCATAACGATGACATAGACTACAAAGAAGTAACGGAACTGCTCTATCAAAAGCTCAAGGGCGATGTATCCATACACTTCACCCAAAGCAGTACTGTGCAGGAAAGTTCACTGCACTCGGCCATGGCAGGCGCACAGGCCGAGGCACTGTGGGCGTATTTTCTTGACCATGATGTATTTGACAAGTTACGTCTGCCATTGGCGGCAGGGCGTTGGGCTTCTTCTGAAAAAACGGAAGAGGGGGCTATCGAGGTGGTTGCTTCCGGCGGCACAACAGCGGAGCTGAATAAGGTATACGACAGTTCTTTCGGCAAGCTGAAAGTCGTTGGTATCCTGACCCAGACAACCTATATTCCCCCCGGTCCCTTCACAACGGATAACCAGACCGAACAGCGCAGTTTGTTTGACTACTACCAGACCTTTGATAATACGGTAAGCCTTCACGCTCCTTTTCTGATAGCTGACCAGCAATTGTATCCCTCTGCTTATTGGTTTCCGGACAGCATTTGGTTTGTGTCCTACGGCAAAAACATCAGTGAGGAAGATTTTCAGGAGAACAATGCCTATCTGAGAAATTTTGGTACGATTCGCAGTCGCTACGGCGAGGAAAACTTCCAAACCATTCGTGAACAGAGCCGCAAGGCCATCAACAATATCTATCTGCGGATGCTGCCGATTATTTTGGCGGCGGCCGTGGTAGTGCTGGCGGGACTGGTCGGTTCGATTGCGATGGCAACGGTACGGCAAAAAAAGAATTTCGGCATCTTTTTCCTGTGCGGATGCCGCTGGAAGGACTGCACGAGGATTGTTCTGGCGTATCTGTCCATTTTGTTGGCGGCGGCCGGGGTGCTGACGGTCATCGGCGTATTTGTGATGAATGCCCTGAATATGGAGTACCTTATCGGCGCTGTATACGGCTGGAACAACCTGCTCATCAGTCTGTTGGAACTGGCGGTGCTGTATCTGCTGGCCATGATCCTGCCGCACCATATTATCCGAGCCGCCTCTCCGGTTGAAACGATAAAGGAGAATGCAACATGATCAAAATAGAAAATCTTACGAAAACCTACAATTATAAAAAGTCGAATGCCTTTACGGCCCTGCAAGAAGTATCCCTGCAAGTGAATGACGGTGAAATGGTGGCGATAGTCGGAAAATCCGGTGCCGGCAAATCGACATTACTGCATATTATCGGCTGTATTGATACGTTTGAAAGCGGTACCTACCAAATTGACGATATTGATGTGCATCAGCTGAACGATAAAGCACTGGCCAAGCTCCGCAGTGAGAAAGTCGGCATTGTTATGCAGGACTTTGCTTTGGTCGAAGAGTATACCGTACTGGAAAACGTGATGATACCGCTGTATTTCAGCGGCAAAAAAACATCTTCCCCCAAAGAGAAGGCGTTGGCGGCACTTCGGCGTGTGGGTATGGAATCCTTAGCGGGAAAGACCGTGAATAAGCTGTCCGGCGGACAAAAACAGCGGGTTGCCATTGCCCGTGCCATTGTGAATGATTCAGCGTTTATTTTGGCCGATGAACCGACCGGTGCGTTGGATACCAAAACATCTGCCGAAATTATTGACCTCTTTAAGGAATTGAATGCAGAAGGCAAAACAGTGATCATCATCACGCATGACCCAACGGTGGCACAGGCGTGTCCCAGAAAGATAGAGATTTCTGACGGGAAAATCGTATGATAGATACCGACCAACACCGGTTTTCAGTCAATTTTCAAGGGCTGTGAAGAATAGATGCCGATGACATCGCTTCTTCACAGCCCTTTTGGCAGTTATGTAGCAGAATCAGCCGTGCTTTTTTGCCCATCAGGAACTTGAAAGACCACCACACAGCGAATTTTGGAAGGAGAGAAAAAAATAATAAAGAATAACGAATAAATAATAATGTGAGAGGAGGCAAAAGTCAGCGAATTTAGGGAGGGGGCTTGGGGGGTCTCGCCTGTCGGCTCGGTCCGGTCGCTTCTGCCTGCGGCAGAGGTCTCCACTG
>CADCOZ010000094.1 GCA_902803125.1 uncultured Ruminococcus sp. | reverse complement strand
TTGGAGGGCTTTGCCCTCCAAACCTCCCAGCAGGGGCTTTGCCCCTGCACCCCACAAGCCTTTGAAAAGGCTTGAGCGAAACTTTTAACTTGATGAATGTGATAGTTCTTTATGAAGGCAAGATAAAAAAGCACCCCAGTGACCGCTTGAACGGGTATCACTGAGGTGCTTTTATTTGTCTGTATAGAATCCTTCCGACAGGTCAAAATCAGCAATTTGGGGAAGAGGAGAAATAAATAATAAAGAATAAAGAATAGAGAATAAATAATAATTTTGAAGAACCCCAAAATCAGCGATTTTTGGAAGGGGGTTTGGGGGAAACATTTTTTTCGCTAGAAAAAGGTTTCCCCCAACGGGGTGCAGGGGCAGAGTCCCTGCTGGGGTTTGGGGCAAAGCCCCAACAAAGCCCCAACACTACAGGAGGGACTTGATGGTGGATTCAGCGGCGGCGGCATCGGCTTGGCCACGGCTGTTTTTCATGACGAAGCCGACAAGGGCTTTGAGGGCTTTTTCTTTGCTTGAACGATAGTCAGAAACCGCTTTGGGGTTGGATTCAATGGCCTGCTGACACAGAGCGGTCAGGGCTTCTGCCGATAAGCCTGCCATGTCACTGTCGGACAGGAGTTCGGAGGGGGCTTGGCCTGTTTCCAACATCTTGTCAAGCGTAGATTTAGCGATGTTCATGCGGATTTTGCCGCTGTCAATCAGCTTGATCAGGGCGTTCAGGTTTTCGGCACTTACCTTGATGGCAAAGGCTTCCTTTTCGGTTTCGTTCTCGACCGTGCGGAAGATTTGACCGATGATAAAATTGGCGGCGGTGCGGGGCGTTTTCGTGCCTTCAATCGCCTGTTCAAAATACTCGGCTACCTTGCGGTACTTGACCAGCAACTGGGCATCTTTTTCCGGCAACCCTAATTCGTCTGTATAGCGTGTTAATTTCTGGTCGGGCAGTTCCGGCAGTGTGGCGGCGATTTCTTCCACCTTGCTGCGGGGTACACTAATCGTTACCAAATCGGGGTCACGGAAATAGCGATAGTCGTTGGCATCCTCTTTACCTCTCATGCTGGAGGTGGTGTTGGTCACGTCATCGTACCGCAGGGTTTCCTGCACGACCTTTTCGCCGCTTTCAATCAGGTCAACCTGACGGGCAAATTCGTATTCCATCGCCTTGGTAATAAAAGTAATGGAGTTCATATTTTTGATTTCGGTACGGGTACCGAGGGTTTCACTGCCCATCGGACGCACCGAAATATTCACGTCACAACGCATGGAGCCTTCCTGCATACGGGCATCAGATACGCCGATATACCGCATAATCAGCTGGAGCTTTTCGACATATTCACGGGCTTCTTCCGGCGAACGGATATCCGGCTCGGATACAATTTCAATCAGCGGTACGCCGCCTCGGTTATAGTCTACCATGGTACTGCCGCGGCTATGCACCAGCTTGCCGGCATCTTCTTCAATATGGATACGCAAAATGCGGATTCTGCGTCCGTTGGACAGTTCGATATAACCGTGTTCGCACAGGGGCTTGTCATACTGCGAAATCTGATAGGCTTTCGGCAGGTCGGGATAGCAATAGTTCTTTCTGTCCATCTTGGCTATCTCGGCAATCTGACAATGTGTCGCCAGACCCGCCCGAATGGCAAATTCGACCACTCGCTTGTTCAGCTTGGGGAGCGTTCCCGGCAGACCGATGCAAATCGGACAGCAGTGGGTGTTCGGTTCACCGCCGAACTGCGTGGTACAAGAGCAAAAAATCTTGGTATTGGTGGCAAGCTCCACATGGGTTTCAAAGCCTGCGACTAATTCATATTTCATGGTTTGTTCTCCTCCTGTACCTTATAATTTCACGCCGAAATCGGCAGGATGATAGCTGTCGGGAGCGGCTTGTTCATACTGCCACGCCGCATTGAGTACCTTGGCTTCTTCAAAGCTGTTGCCGATAATCTGCATACCGATGGGCAGACCGTCTTGACCAAAGCCGCACGGCACGGATACCGCCGGCAGACCGCAGATATTCACCGGCACGGTACAGATATCCGTCAGATAGGTTTCTACGGGATCGCTGACCGCACGGCCGTTTTCAAACGCCGTCATCGGAACGGTCGGAGCCAGAATCACATCACAGCTTTCAAAAGCCGTGCGGAAAGCCTTGACAATCGTACCACGAAGGTTCTGGGCTTTCTTATAATAGGCATCGTAATAGCCGGCACTCAACACATAAGTACCCAGCAGGATACGCTTTTTGACCTCATCGCCAAAACCGGTACTGCGGGTCTTTTTAATCATGTCGTTAACGTCCGCATAGTTGTCCGCTTTATAGCCGTAGCGGATACCGTCATATCGTCCCAAGTTAGAAGAGGCTTCCGCACACGCTAATATATAATACACCGGCAGGGCATACTGCAAAGCGGGCAGCTTGAAATGAACAATTTCCGCACCCAAGGAACGGTAAACCTCCGCCGCTTTTTCAACCGCCGCACGAACATCTTCCCGCACACCGTCAAGATATTCATCGGCCATACCGATTTTCATGCCCTTGATATCGTTTTTCAGGCTGTCGCAAACGGGATTTCCTTTACGTCCCTGTGAGGTGGAATCCATTGGATCATACGCCGAGATGGCATCATACACGATCGCCGTATCTTCTACGGTTGTTGTTACGGGGCCGATCTGGTCAAAGCTGGACGCATAAGCAATCAGACCGTAACGGGACACGGCTCCATAGGTCGGCTTCAAACCGACAATACCGCAGAACGCCGCCGGCTGACGGATGGAACCGCCGGTATCCGAACCCAAACCGTAAGCGGCAATATGACCGCCCACCGCCGAAGCTACGCCGCCCGAACTGCCGCCGGCCACATGGCCGATATTATGAGGATTTTTAGCCCCGCCAAAATAGGACGTTTCGCAGGACGAACCCATTGCGAACTCGTCCATATTGGTTTTGCCCAGCAGAACGGCATTCTGTGCCTTGAGCAATTTCCAGACCGTAGCATCATAAATCGGCACATAGTCCTCTAAAATCTTGGAACAGCAGGTGGTGCGGATATGCTCGGTAGAGATATTGTCTTTCAGTGTCATCGGAATGCCTTCCAGCAAACCGATGGCTTCGCCTGCCGCCATTTTTCGGTCAACGGCTTCTGCGGCGGTCAGGGCGGCTTCGGGTGTCAGGGTAACATACGCATTCAAAGCGGCATTGTCCCGTTCGGCCGCCGCAATATAGGTTTGTGTCAGCTCCTTACAGGAGATCTGCTTTCCGGTCAGCATCGTGTGGAGCTTCCGGATCATACTTTCACTCATTTTTCTTTCCTCCTGTTCGGGCTTACCGCATAATGTTCTTCACCAGGAAACAGCCCTCATCGCTGTCCTTGGCGTTTTGCAGGATTCTTTCCCGCTCATAAGACGGCACTACTTCATCTTCACGGAACACATTCGACAGGTTATTGATATTATCAAACTCGGTGCCTTCCTCCGAAGCCTGATTGATGGTGTCGGCAAACGAAATGATCCTTGCCATATCTTCTGTCAGCTGATCCATCTCCTCCTCTGCCACAAACAGCTTGGACAAGATGGCTATCTTTCTGATTTCTTCTTTATCTATCAAAATGACTCCTCCTCTATCTTCCTTCGAAACAATCCTGTTGGAGCTTTGTCCACCGTACAGCCTTTGCTCAGTTTTTCCGGATATTCAGTCCTGCCAGCGGGTTATTGCTGTCGTCGCCATCGTCATCGTCATCATCATCGGCATATTCTTCATCCAGTGAACCTTCGTCTTCTGTACCGTATTCGTCATCGTCCTCGTATTCGTCATCGTCCATTTCTTCCGGCAGTTTATCCTTGCCAACGGCGAAAACATTATCGGGACCTTTACGAATCAGGGCTTCCAGTGCCGCATCCGACTGGTAATCGTCCGCACTGGTATTGAAGGCATCTTCCGGACCCTTCTTGATGAGCGTTTCCAAAGCATCATGCTCCACGATTTCATAATCCACTAATTTCGGCGGGGTGGCCGGCTTCATATCCTCTGCCTTGGCAGGCTTCAGCTGCTGCTGTGCCGCCGGATTCGGTGCCACTTCGATCGGTTGATCGGCTTCTCCGCTCAACGCTTTGGGCTTTCTGGCGTTGCGTACCAGCACCGTGATCGCAAAGGTCAGGGCACCCACAACAACCAGAATGATGACAATTACAGTAACCGTAAACCATGCGTTGCCGCTGTCCTTATATCCTTCTGATTCTTCAAGGTCGGCTTCTTTGAGGTAGGCTTCATAGGCCTCTTCGGTCATGATCTCCACCTTTTCGGTCTTGCCGGTTTTCTTGAACTTCGGTGTTTCGGCAATTGTCGTAATCGTGTATTTGCCCACCGCTTCCGGTGTCCATTCACAATGGTAAACGCCTGTTACATCGGAACGCATCAGCTTGGTGGTCTGCTTGCCGTTTTCGTCCACAATGCGGGCATTCATGGTAATGCTGGTCAACAGCCGCTTGTCCTGCAAAACGCCGTCCTTATTCTTGATTTTGGTTTCGATGGTCATGGTCTTGCCCACCGGATACGGTGTCGCCACCGTCTGCTCCAAAAAGACACTGTAATAGTCCATCTGCGTGACCACGCAGTTATCATTATTGACTTTATCAAGGTGCAGATTCCATTTTCCTTCGTCCGGATAGAAAATCTTAATCATGACATAACTGCCGGTAGACGATACCACCACGTCAGAATTATTGGTCAGCGGCACATTTTGGCCGGCCGCATTGGTCAGCACGGGATTGAGTTCCTGTAATGTGAACGCACTGCGGATAATGATACTGACGGTAAACACGGAGTTATCCGCCACTGTAATCGTGACGTTGCCGTCCACAATTTCCTTTTGTTCGCCGCTGAGCTGATAGATTCTGCCGAAAATATTGGAGAAGATTTCTACCAATTCTTCGGAGGTAGTGGTTTCAAAGCGACTGCCGTTGGTTTCGGTGGCAATACGATCCAGTTCTTCCTTCTTCATGCGGCCGTTATAGTTCAGACCGATGGCATAGACCGGAATCTGATAATCGTACAGAGCCATTAAGGTAGCGTCCATCTCATTGTTGGACTTTTCCAGTGAACGGGCTCCTTCTTCCGGCAAAGCGGTGTTGCCGTCCGTCAGCAGGATAATGACCTTCTTCCGATGATCTTCCTTGACCGCCGGATCGGTCAGCATATCTTTGGCTTTGGTCAGACCCAATGCAATATCGGTGTAGCCTGCATAGTCATACTTGACCGCCGCCATCTTCTTTTTGGTGGCTTCCAAGGCTTCTTTGTCACTGATGTCAACGATATCGCCGGCTTCGAGCAGTTCATGCGTAAAGACCACATAGCCGATACCGCAGGTATCGTCCAGCAGATCCACAAACAGCCGATACGCATCCAGTGCCACCTTATTGGGGTCAGATTTCGTCATCGAACCACTTGCATCCAGCACGAATACAACGTCCAAATTCATCTGGCCGTCATTAAACAGTTCATTCTCCGTACTGTCGGCCGCTTGGCTGTCGGCCTCGCTCGGCAAGGACACCTCACTGCCTTCTGCATAAGCCGTGGTCAGCAAACAGCCCAGCACCAGAAGCATTACTGTCAGCCATGCGGTTGTTTTTCTTCCCAAACTTTTCAACATCATCATAACCCCCTTGGCCGGAATCTGTTCAGCGTATCTTAATATGAACCTCTCTGAGCTGCTGTTCGGTCACCTCTGTGGGAGAGCCTAACAGCAGATCCTGTGCGTTGCTGTTCATCGGGAAGGCAATCACTTCACGAATGTTTTCTTCCTCTGCCAACAGCATCAGCATTCTGTCAATACCCGGTGCCATACCCGCATGAGGCGGTGCGCCGTATTTGAAAGCGTTATACAGGGACTTGAATTTATTCTTGAGTTCCTCTTCGCTGTAGCCGGCAATTTCAAAGGCCTTGACCATAATCGCCAAGTCATGGTTACGCACGGCACCGGAAGAAAGCTCCACACCGTTGCAGACAATATCATACTGATAAGCTAAAATCTCTGTCGGCTCCTTCTCCATCAGAGCCTGCATACCGCCCTGCGGCATCGAGAACGGGTTGTGGGTGAAAATAACCTTGCCGGTTTCTTCGTCTATTTCATACATCGGGAAATCCGTAATGAAACACAGTTCAAAACGGCCGGTGTCAATCAAGCCAAGACGCTTCGCCACTTCGGTGCGAATCTGTCCGGCCAGTTTCGGTGCCATGTCTTTGGTATCCGCAATAAAGTAAATGACATCGCCGGCTTGGGAACCGTTGATTTCAATGAGCTTTTCTCTGTCGCCTTCCCGCAGGAATTTATCAATGGGGCCGTCAAAGGTCAAATCCTCCCGCACCTTGACATAGCCAAGTCCCTTCATGCCGATGGAAAGGGCAAATTCTTCCATATTCTTGAACCATTTTTTGGACTGTGCCGCCGCAGCGGGTACGTTAATACTGCGAACGGTCTTTTTGCGGAACGGGGCAAAGTCTGTTTCCTCAAACAACGGGCTGATATCCTTGATCAGCAGGGGGTTCCGCAGGTCAGGCTTATCGGTGCCGTAGGTCAGCATGGCTTCGGCAAACGGAATGCGGCGGAACGGCGGTGCGGATACCTCTTTGTCGGAGAACTTTTGGAACACCGCATAAAGAATATCTTCGGCGGCGGCAAAAACATCCTCCTGCTCGACAAAAGACATCTCAAAGTCCAGCTGATAGAATTCGCCGGGGGAACGGTCGGCTCTGGCATCCTCATCACGGAAGCAGGGCGCAATCTGGAAATACTTATCAAAGCCCGATACCATCAGCAATTGCTTGAAAATCTGGGGAGCCTGCGGCAGGGCATAGAACATTCCCTTGTGTTTGCGGCTGGGAATGAGGTAATCTCTGGCACCTTCGGGAGAAGAACAGGACAGAATCGGAGTCTGAATCTCCAAAAAGCCCATTTCTGTCATTTTCTGCCGCAAAAAGGCAATCAGCTGTGACCGCATCACAATATTGTTATGCACCTTCTGGTTTCTCAGGTCAAGGAAACGGTAACGCAGACGCACATCTTCCTTGACTTCGGTGGAGCTGTGAATTTCAAACGGCAGGTTCTGCGGTG
>CADCOZ010000093.1 GCA_902803125.1 uncultured Ruminococcus sp. | reverse complement strand
TATCGCCTGAAGGTCACCGACCGCCACAACAAGGCAGGCTATGTGTACTTTACGGTTGATGTTACCTGCGGTACGGTAGATATTGAAAACAAGTTTACGGACGAAAACAAGAAGAACGACCTTTCTATTGGCGAGACCTTTACGTATGAACCGGTGGCTATTAACGGTTCCGGCAGCTATGAATACAGTATGTGGGTCAAGGACAACGGTGCGGCAACACCCGAATGGGAAGAAATTCTTCCGTATCAGCAGAACAATACTTTGAGCTTGACGCTTGAAACACCGAGCCGCTACACCCTGCGGTTCCAAGTGAAGGATACTGTTACCAACAAATATGTCTGCACCTATTGCGATGTCAGACCGAAGATGATTTCCTTTGTGAACTTTGAACTTCCCGAAAACAAGAAGCTGGCACTGGAAACCGTTGCTCTGGGCGAAACCTTTAGCATTGACGCAGAGGTTAAAGACGGTTACGGCGGCTATCAGTATCGACTGGATGTTAAAGTGGACGGTGCATGGGTCAACGGAACTCTCGGCGATGAAAGTGTTCTGACCTTTACGCCGGAAGAAGCCGGCCGCTACAGCCTGCGTATTTATGCACAGGATGCAAAACCCGACAAACCCTATACCCTTACCGCCTATGTAGATGTTAAGGCAGAGATTGCCCCGCTGGCGTTCAAGAACGAACTGGCCAAGAAAAACTACCGCCTGATTGGAGAAAAGGCTATCTACGATGCAGAAATCACCGGCGGCGTTGGCCCCTACACCTATTCACTGGATGTTAAGGATGCAGAAGGTAATTGGCAGTCCATCAAGAAGAATGTTGCCAACAGCAACCTGACCTTTATTCCGGAAGAAGCCGGCACCTATTACCTGCGTATTGTTGCCACCGACCAGAGAGGCTGGACCATGCGGTTCTATCCTGATGTCATTGTGGCCAATACCCAGAAGGAAATTCACACACAAACTTCTACGCCTGTGATGATTGACGGTAATTTCTACGGTCAGGATGGTCCTTATACCTATTCGCTGGATGTCAGAAAGGCGAGTGACAGCGAATGGACAAGCCTTGTAGAGGACAGCGAGAACATCGTCATGGCGTGGACACCGGAAATAAGTGCGGACTATCGTCTGCGTATTACCGCAAAGGATGCGGAAGGACGAACCTATCGCTTCTTCCCGAATGCGTCTGTGTGGAGCGGCATGGTATAAGTCCTTTGTCAGCCGTTTGAAAACGCCTGTTGTTCCGCTGAGGGATACCGGAGCGAATTCCTTTCTTAGCGGCGGGTCTACGCTCGTGCATAATCCAAACAAGCCCCCGCAGACCTTGAAAAAGTCTGCGGGGGCTTTCTGATGGGGAGAAAAAATGAATAATGAATAACGAATAATGAATAATGGTGATTCAGGTCAAGTCAGCGAATTTAGGGAGGGAGAGAAAAAATGAATAATGAATAATGAATAGTGAATAATGAATAATGTTGATGGAGATCAAGTCAGCGAATTTAGGGAGGGGGTTTGGGGGAACCCCTTTTTTCGCCAGAAAAGGGGTTCCCCCAAGGGACTGTCCCTGAGATAAGGGTTCCCCCAAGTGGCTGACGGGAGAAAAATTCCTTGTGATTCGTTGATAATTTCCGTGGAATATGCTCAAAACACCGGGATAAACCGATTTACAAAAGCGGCAGGATATGGTAAAATCAGAATAAGCAAATGCTTCACACCAAATACATTAGATGGAGGGCTGAAAAATGTTCGGAAGAAAAGCAAAGCGTTACTATGAGATGTCCAGACAGCAGTTTGAAGAGTTACAGCATTTCTATGAAACCTTGGGCTACGATAAGAGTCAGGTCAAAAAACTCTCGGAACATTGTTTTGGGGCAGAGGTTCGCATATCTGCCAAAACATCTTATCAGGATGACTGGTCTTTTTACAGAAAAACACACTGGAACGATTCGGACAGAGGTTTATTCCGTTCGGCACCGACCGGCGGCAGTGGTTTTATGGGCATGGCGATGGCTGGCCGAGCTATGCCGATGGCCAGACGGGCCGCACCGGTTGAAGATGGTGCGTGTGCAGAACCGCCGGAATTATTAGACTGTATGGCGGCACCCGCAAGATGTGCGATAGTTGATGAGGAAATGCCCGCTGTCGAAATGGCGGAAGAACCGATGAATACCGCCGAAACCCATGATGTCCCCGAAAATGAACAGCACAGTCCGCTTGATCAGGCACAGCTGATTTTCTCGGCCAATGTTAACAGTGCTTCGTGGACGTATTTACGCAGTAGAATTGCACGGCACCAGTCCATTGACCCCAGCTTTGTGCGTATCGAAGAGATTCTCAATTCCTACACTTATGACCTGCCCGCTCCGGTAGGGGACGACCTGTTCGGTCTTACCGCCGAAAGCGGAGCGTGTCCGTGGAATGCCGACAGCGAACTGCTGTTTTTAGGCTTCAAAGGCAAAAAAGCCGCCAAAGACTGCCGTCAGAATTTGGCACTGTTGGTTGACGTTTCGGGCAGTATGGAAGATGAATGGATTCTGACACAGATGTCGATCGCCGCTATCATGAGCAAGCTGAAAAAAGGCGATATTGTTTCGATTATTGCCTATAGTGATGAAACCGTAACGGTTGTGAAGCAGTTAGCCTGCGGCGATATGGATAAGTGCGTTGACGCTATTATGGCGATAGACGGTATCGGCGGCTGCACCAACGGCAGTGAAGGCCTGACCAATGCCTATGAATACCTTCAGGAAAATTTTGACGAAAACGCCAATAACCGTGTGTTTATCTTCACGGACGGCGACTTCAATTTTGGCATCACATCAGAAGGCGGTCTGAAGCAGTTTATCGAGGACAAACGCAAGACCGGCATTTATCTGTCCATTGTCGGCTACGGCGAGCGTAACTTCAAAGACAACAAGATGGAAACCCTTGCCCGCAACGGCAACGGCAATTATACGTTTGTATCCAATCCGGCAGACATTCTGGACAATCTTTGGGAAAAGTTGGTATCGAGTCTGGTAACGGTGGCGAAGAACGTCAAGATTTCGGTAGAATTCAATCCGGCCTATGTGAAGGAATACCGTCTGATCGGGTACGATGCCCGTCAGCTGACACAGCAGGAGTTTCACGACACGGAGAAAGCCGTTGACGGCATGGGTTCCGAGCATAATGTAGCCGCCCTGATTGAGCTGAAGAGAGGGCAGGCCGAACGCCGCTACAAGACCCGTTATGTCAATGTCGCCGCCGAGAACAGCGGTGACGAAATCGCCTTTATTGAGGTACATTATCAGTCCCCCGAAGGCGAGAACTTAGTTATGACAAAAACAATCACATTGGGCGACCTGCAAGCCGCCGACAACCGCAATATGTCTGTGGCCTCTTTGCTGGCCTCCTTTGGTCTGATGGTCAAGCGGTCCTCCCACAAAGGCACCATGACCGGCAGTAAGCTGTTAGACATGACCTCGGATGTCATGAAGCAGCAGCACATCGACACCCCCACACGCTACAGCCACTTCGACATCATCCGCAAATTCGCCGTTGACAACTGATGCGTGTTGGAGGGCTTGGCTCCTGTACTCCCTAAAGGGACTAACTTCGTGTCGCCCATAAGCCTTTGAAAAGTTTGCGAAAATCTTTTATGTTGATGTCTTTCAGGTGCTTGATGTTCAGGGGTCTGACTTTTTCCGTTGCTTTTCGTCATTGTCTGTACGGTGAGGGCTTGGTGAACCTCATCTAAGCTTTGAGGGGGTGTCGGGGGGACTTTCACTGGAAAGTCCCCCTGACCGCAGGATAATAAACAACGAACTTTTGTACAAACAACTGTCCCCCGAACCTGCCGTAAAAAACAGGTTCGGGGGACTTGGCCTTGACAAAGTCAGAAATTAACGCATTGGTAAAAGGATCGAATACACGTTAAAACAGCAAGGGTATGGCTTCCGCTTTTTCTTTATCCAAGAACGGCACGGATCGAAATCACCGGCATGACAGCCGCCGTTCTCAATCGGTTTCGGCTTTGGGTATCAATAGTTTTCTGCGTGGATTTCAAAGAAACTCTGGGGATGGTTACAGGTCGGGCAAACTTCGGGAGCCTTTGTGCCAACCACAATATGACCGCAGTTGCGGCACTCCCAAACCTTCACTTCGCTTTTCTCAAACACCTGTGCGGTTTCCAAATTGCGGAGTAAAGCCCGATAACGCTCCTCGTGCTGTTTTTCAATGGCCGCTACCAGCCGGAATTTGGCCGCCAGTTCCGGAAATCCCTCTTCTTCAGCGGTTTTCGCAAAGCCTTCGTACATATCTGTCCACTCGTAGTTTTCACCGTCGGCCGCCGCTGATAAGTTTTCTTCCGTAGAGCCGATGCCTTCCAATTCTTTGAACCACAGTTTGGCGTGTTCCCGCTCGTTTTCGGCTGTTTTCAGGAAGAGGGCGGCAATTTGCTCATAGCCCTCTTTTTTCGCCTTGGAAGCAAAATAGGTATACTTGTTTCGTGCCATTGATTCGCCGGCAAATGCGGCCTCTAAGTTCTTTTCGGTTTGTGTTCCCGCATACTTTGACATGATGTTTCCTCCTGCTTGTCAGCTCTTCCATAAGCTGTGCAGATTACAGTAGGCATAAGCGGCTTCTACTGTTTCTCCTTCACACAGGGCAAAACAGGCCTTTGGTTCATCACCGGGGTTCAGCTGTTTACGCTGATTGCCCTTGTTCGTACACAAAGCAATCCACTGAATGTAATGCTCCGGTGCCATCGGGTGAGCAACAGAACCAACGGTAACAACCGCCTTCCCGTCCTTCACTTCAACAACCGGTACGTGCTTTTCAGCGGCGGCATCTGTCGTGCCGGGTTCGATGAGGGTCATTTTCTCCCCACAGCAGGAAATCGGGGCTCCGCTTTCCCGGACAACAGCAACAATGTTTCCGCAGTGCTTGCAGATGTAGAATTTCATTTCCATTTTCAACACTCCTTTGTGATGGTTATTATTGGGATTGCTGTAATTTGATTATAGCATATCCGCACACCTTTAGACAAGATACAATATAGCTAAAAGAGAGCGTGTTTTCTATACGTTTCCGTTCGTGCGGATTTTGACATAATAGCCGCCCCATACACCGGCGGCTTTTTGTGAATCCCGTGCCCCCGTCAGCCGAAGAGCCGTTAGGCCATCGCTGATGGATTCTGTGCGAACGTGTGCGAACGGCAGGCCAAACCCGCAGGAAAAGCCGGTTCCTGATGAGCCAAAAATCGGAACGCAGACGAATTTTGCTTTCTTTAGAATTTTTTTATAAAATGCTAAAAATTTTCGAAAAAGGGCTTGACAAATTCATGGACTTATGATAATATAATGAAGTCGTCAGGAAATGCGGCAGCGGTTCGCTGGTGTAGCTCAGTTGGTAGAGCAGCTGATTTGTAATCAGCAGGTCGGGGGTTCAAGTCCGTCCACCAGCTCCACTTAAACT
>CADCOZ010000092.1 GCA_902803125.1 uncultured Ruminococcus sp. | reverse complement strand
TCCCGCAAAAGCTGCGGCAACTTCACGGGCGGCAGCATTCAGGGCGGCAGAAGCGACAACACCGCCGGTCTGATTGAGTGTCAGGGAACCCTGAACATGACAAAAGGCACACTCTATAACGGCGGCACCACCGATAAGGGCGGCGCTATCAAGCTGAGCGGTTCCGCCACAGCGAACCTCACAAATGTGTTGATTTCCAACTGCTGGTCAGACAAGGCCGTTACCTATCAGAACGAGGGCGGCGCCATCTACATGAAAGAAAAGGCCACGGCTGTCCTTAAAAACTGCACCATCCGTTTCTGCCGTGCGTATGATTACGGCGGCGGCATCTATCTGGAAGACGATGACAACAAACTGACCTGCGAAAACGTCAATATGCTGGCCTGCACAGCCGATGATAATCAGGGCGGCGGTGTCTATCAGGATCACGGCGAGACCCATTGGGTCGGCGGCAGCATCAGAAACTGTCGTGCCAGTGTTGACAACGGCGGCGGCTTCTATCAGAACAACGGCAAGGCCTATTTCGAGAATGTCACCTTTGACGGCAACTATTCCGAAGACCACGGCGGTGCCTATTACTGCGATACCGCTGACGGTCTGTGGTTCATCAACTGCAAAATGACCGGCAACCGAGCCGACGATGACGGCGGCGCTCTCTATATGAACAAAGACCACCTGTATATGGAGAATTGTTCTGTCATCTCCAATTCAGCGGGCAAAATTGCCGGCGGCCTCTATGTTGACACGGCTATCACCCTCAAGGGGGTAACGGTATTCAAAAACAATGATGGCAAAGACTCTATGGACAATCTTGTGATGTGCAAGAACGCACTTCTCTATAACCTCGGTCTCAGACCCGGTTCGGAGATACATATGCGCAGTGAATCCGACGGTAACGTAAAAATGGGCGGCAGCCTGATGAGCGATTATCAGCTCAAACAATATTTCCATGCCGATTACGGCAGCCTGTCGCTGACGGATACAGAAACAGTCGATACCAGCCTGCGGGCTTCGGTCTTTTCCGGCGGAACAATAGCACTGACCATCAGTGCGGCGGTTGTCCTTATTGCGCTGGTGGGCGGCATTGTTTATAAGCGGAAGAAGCAGAAAGGAGGAGCAAAATGAAAAAGTTAAGACGTTTTCTTGCCATCATGGCACTTGTGCTCACAGCCAGTTTATTTGTCAGCAGTGAAGCATTTCAGATCGTAGCCAATGCTGTCGGCGAGGATATCAAGGATTCCAAGCTGTATATCAGCGAAGTTAAGATGTTCTACGGCACGTCTATGTCACAGGCCAAGTCGGCCTGCGAAGGAGAAGGCTTCATTTTCTGCCCCACGAACCTCAATGAAGGTGCGCCGAAGGTAAAGGAAAATGATGCTAATGTATATAATCATTTCCCCCCTACCGAAACATTTATTTATCTGGGGTATAAGACAACAGACAATCCGGACAACGCCATTACGGATTTGACACTGTTGGATATGAAGTATACGCATTTTGAAGAACTGGATTATGAAAAGTACCTGAACGACCATCTGGAGGACTTCAAAGACCAAGCCTCTCAGATGATGGTGCTTGTCGGCGAACTGGACAGAAAGGTACAGGCGGGCAGTCCGAACGCCCTTATGGCGTATGACTCCCTGAATCTGCTCTATGTGGATGAGAATAAGCCCCATGATGCAGAAACCAATCAGCTGGGCTACTATCTTATCCACAATGAGGATATTGCGTTTTTTGAAAAGTTTATCCAGCGGGGCAACGCACAGATTCTGGGCAAAATCACCAGTCTGCTGGCCGTTGCAACCTCCGATTACAGCGAGGACGGCAAAACATGGGTAGACCGTGCAAAGGTCAGCGAGATTTCTACGGAATATGCCAACGCCACCTCCGCTACCAAAAATATGTACGATCAAAACTATGAAGATCCCGCTAAACAGCTTGTAAAGTTTATCCGTAACTTCAGCGAAACGTACACCGAAGCCAAAAGCCGCTTTGATGCCTACGGCGATACGCTGGGCTATGCGGAACTGGAAGGAATGACCAAAGAAAACAGTGCGGAAAAACTGAAAGCCGCCGGTACCAGCTGCCGTTTTCCGGAGTATTCCGATGCACTGAAAACCTATGCGCTGCTGGATGCGTTCCCCTTCCAGAAAAAAGGTGAACCAATCGTCAACAACGCCGATTTGCTGAAAACAGAAGAAACAGAAGATACAGAGGAAACGAAAGAAACACCGCAAACCTATACCAAAGATATGACACTGGCGGAATATATCATGGAGCTGGCCAAAGACGAAACACTGGAGGATCACCTCTCTACGGTGTATCCGCTAATTCATGCGATGACACCGGCCCAGCGGGCGGCTCTTACGCTGAGCGGCTTCGGCAAGCTCATTGAAGGGCTGTACCAGTCCAACGATTACCCCGCTAAACGCAGTCAGGCGATAGAAGAGTCCATACAGAGCCTGAAAGAATACGGCTATGCAGACGGCAGAATATATGTCTGGTCGGGAATGGATACCTCGCTCTACAGCAAGAATGTCGTGCAAACCGATGCCCGCAAACAGGCGGCTGCCGCCGGCACACGGCTTCAGAACTCCATCGCAGAAGCGGAACGCAAAGAACAGGATACGCTCAGCCAAACCCTGATGATTATTGATATCTGCACCATGGGCTACGGCGGCATTATGATGATTGCCAATGCGATTCTCGGACAGACCCTGTGGGCTATCGGCGTCAATTTCATTGAATGCGCAGGTATGTATATGGCGGCGGAGATGGTCGCCAGCGCCGTTGGCACTTATGTACTCGGCGGTCTGCTTTGCGCCATGTGGGCACTCAACATTCTTTCCATCGTGGTCAGTCTGTTTATGCTGGTGTTTACCATCTTCCAGGCGATAGGACTTTTATCCGACGGTTATTATTTTGACTACACCAATATGCCGGATGTTGTTCTGGATGCCCGTCAATCAAGCAAAGGCACCTATTCGGTGCGGTATGATGCCGTACAAAGTAATGCGGCCTATCCGGATACCATCGGTAAGGATCTCTCCATTTCTCAATTGTGGTGGCACGGAGCAGACAGATACGATATCCCGCTGAAGGATATTGCCCCGTATCATGCGGATATTTCCGGCTATCACGGCACAAAAGACAGATGGGTCGCCCTCTATTACTCCAAAGCCACAGCGGCGGGTGAACCCATCGAGGTAAAGCCCGGACAGGAGCCTTTTGTCACAAAAGGAGATTATCGTGCTCCCGAAGGATACCGCCCGCTGACACTGGTCATCGGCAATACGGCGGCGAACATCAACGATATAGAGATAGAAGGAAGTAAAGGCACACCGCTGTATATGTTCTTCACAGGAGAAGCCGACGGAGTAGGTGCCGGCGGCGAAGTGAAAGACAGCAGTACTTATATCACAGAAGTACGTCTTTCCGTAGCGGAGAAACAGCAGGACGCTATTGACCTGCTGAGAAAAAGCGGCTTCGAATACTTCGACACCAACCTTACGCCCTACATCGGCTACACCTATCTCGGCTATAAGCTGGGCAGTGAGGCGAACGCCCTGACCGATATCCGCCTTTCCAACAGCTATGCAAACTCCATTTCGTTCGGAGATGCCAGCTACGCCAAAATGGGACAGGACGGCAAAGCAACCACCCCGGACGGTCTGTCATTATTTGCGACCACTTCCACGACTGCCGGTTCCCCCATCGTGAGTATTTCCATTGAAAACAAGCGGTTGGAGCTTGGCAACGGACGGGAACCTGTCTGCCTGTTCAGCGGCGGCAACGCTGTGGATATCGGCACCATGTGGAAGGATAACATCCTTAACTGCGGCGAAGACAGCAACGAGGAGTTCTTCCTTCTCAGAGGCGGCGTGACTACTTACCGTAATTCCAAAAAGGCTTATTCCTATGAATTTATCAATCAGGACGACCCCGACAACGGTGTTTACCTCTATTTCCAGCCGAAGGAACAGTTCAAGTCCACAGACGCCAACGGCAACCCCGCAAAGCGTTATTTGGCGGGCTTCTCCTACTTCTTAGCCGGCGACAAGGAAACAGACAAGAACCATAACCAATACGGCACCAACTATGAAT
>CADCOZ010000091.1 GCA_902803125.1 uncultured Ruminococcus sp. | reverse complement strand
TGTTGGGGCTTTGCCCCAAACCCCACCAGGGACTCTGCCCCTGGACCCCGTTGGGGGAACCCCTTTTCTGGCGAAAAAAGGGGTTCCCCCAAACCCCCTCCCGAAATTCGCTGTGGTGTTCATCTAAAAATTGGATGAAGAACAACATGGGTTCAGCGTGACGCTGGTTATTGTGGTTTGACCGGCTAAAACAGCATGGAAATCAATTATCCAAATTTCGGTTTATCATTTTGTGCAAACTGACTTTTAAGGCAACATTCCTGCCGTGCAAAATCAGCGGTTTTTAGGAAAGGGGATGCGGAGGAAAATCCTTTTTCTGCCAGAAAAGGGCTTTGCCCCGGCAGCTGACGGAGCAAAATGGATTTCCGTGCCAAAACAGACATTTAACTTGTCAGGAACAGCAATACTGTGTATAATAAGGATATGAAAGACAAAATTGACGGGTGAGAGTATGAAAATAGGCAGTGTGACAATCAATGGTTTTGCGGCGTTGGCACCGATGGCCGGTGTCACGGACAGGGCTTTCCGAACCTTATGCGTTGGGTTTGGAGCGGCTTATGTGGTGGGGGAAATGGTCAGCGCCAAGGGACTGGTCTATAACAGTGAAAAATCCAGAGAACTTTTGGTTTTGTCGGAACAGGAACGTCCGGCGGCTGTACAGCTGTTCGGCAACGAACCGGACTTTATGGCAGAAGCCGCTAAAATTGCGATGACCTTTCAGCCAGATATCATTGACATCAATATGGGCTGTCCGGCTCCGAAAATCGTTAATAACGGCTGTGGGTCGGCACTGATGAAAGAGCCGGCTTTGTGCGGGCAGTTGGTCAAAGCCGTTAAAGAGGCGGTTGCGGTACCGGTAACGGTTAAGATTCGCAAGGGCTGGGATAAGAACCATGTCAATGCCGTAGAGGTGGCACAAATCTGTGAATGCGCCGGTGCAGATGCCATTACCGTTCACGGACGTACCCGTGAACAGCAGTATATGCCTTCGGCCGATTGGGATATTATCCGACAGGTCAAAAAGGCGGTGCAGATTCCTGTTATTGGCAACGGCGATATTACCGATGCGGCTTCGGCCGCCCGCATGATGGAACAAACCGGCTGTGATATTGTGATGATTGGTCGGGGGGCTTTGGGCAATCCGTGGATATTTGGCGAAATCAATCGGCTGTTGGGACATGACCGTCCGTCAATGCCGATTTCCATGGCCGAAAGAATCAGTGTTCTTTTGCGGCATATCCGCATGATGTGTGACGAGAAAGGCGAAGCGGTGGGAATGCGTGAAGCCCGCAAACACGCCGCTTGGTACTTTAAGGGTGTGAAGGGAGCCGCCGCTCTCCGCCGCAAAAGTACCTCACTGGAAACTTATCAGGACTTGATTGAATTGTGTAAAGAACTGACCGGATAACGGAAAGGGGGCGACAGCGTGATGAATAACCTTCAGCGGGAAAAAAGTATCATTGTATGGATACTGTTGGCGGCTCTTTTGGTGGCCATTGGACTGTCTGTTTTGGATAAGATGGGTTTCCGCAAAGCGATTGCGGGCATTACCGCCCCTTCCCAGACAGAAGCGGACGGCATGGTGCCGATGAATGTGTCGGATTACAGAATCGTCATTACCTATAAATATGCGTATGATTTAGAGGCATTGGTGGCTCATACGAAGGACTATTTCGGCTGGGATATAGGCGATCAGCTGTCGCCGAGAGATTTGACGCTGATATGGGGACGTGTGGCGGCTCATAATAAGGATGTGGACTTTCATTGGTCGCAGGGATCACGCCGCACCACTATGCGGGTGGACGGTTCGGTGGATATGGACGCTCTTTTCAGCGGAGAAGCCGGCTTGAATATGTGCATCTCTAACAACCATATTATTCCCGCCAATGAAGATGTCCGTTGGAAGCTGAAGCTGGTTCGCACGGGCGACCATATCCGTTTGCAGGGCTATTTAGTGGACGTGAGCGGGTTGAATCAGAACGGCTCCGTTTTTGCATGGCACTCCAGCACCAGCCGCACCGATGTGGGGGACGGTGCCTGCGAGGTCATCTATACCACCGATATTGAGTGGCTGTAGAGCGGTAGCCTGCGGCATGATTCCTGATGAACGACAAAACACACCTATCGTTTTGCAGAGAAAACGGCGGGTGTGTTTTTAATTGTTGAGGATTCTGGCTTGGCGAATACTTTCTCCAACAATATTGGTTTTGCCGTTATAATGGTAAATCTTCACAATAACACAACACCTTTACTGTTTTTTATTCCAAAGGCGGGCTTTATATGTTGACATTACCATATTTTCGGGATATAATTACCCTAAAGATGACTAAAACAATTCTTGTTGGAAGTTGTCGCAAAAGAATATTGTTAAAGGAGTGTTTACACATGAAGAACAGGTTGTTGAAAAAGCTGTGTGCGGTGTCGCTTTCGGCAGTCATGCTGTTCGGTGCGGGTGCTGTTGGTGCGGTGCCGTTTGTCAGCACGGGCTTGTCGGTCAGTGCGGCAACCACAGCAGACGGAAATTATGAGTATGAAGTTAACGAGGACGGCGGCGTTACCATTACAAAATACAAAGGCAGTGATGCGGAAGTCGTCATTCCTTCTAAAATTGATGGCAAAAAAGTGA
>CADCOZ010000090.1 GCA_902803125.1 uncultured Ruminococcus sp. | reverse complement strand
GGGGCAAAGCCCCTGGTGGGAGGTTTGGAGGGCAAAGCCCTCCAACATTTTAGTCGGTGGAAGCAGGTGCAGCGGGTTCGATTTCGATGTCGCTGTAGCGGTGCATACCGGTGCCGGCCGGAACGAGTTTGCCGATGATGACGTTTTCTTTCAGGCCTTGGAGCGGGTCAGATTTGCCTTTGGTGGCGGCATCCGTCAGAACACGGTTCGTTTCCTGGAAAGAGGCCGCCGACAGGAAGGAGTCTGTGGCCAAAGAGGCTTTGGTAATACCTAACAGCATGGGTGTGTAGGTGGCTTCCTGCAAGCCTTTTTCACCAGCCTTGATACGCTCACGAATACGGGCGTTGGCGGCGAAAATCTCGCTCTTATCAACAATCGCTAACGGCAGTAAATGCGTGTCGCCGCTCTCCTTGACCTTGACTTTACGCATCATCTGACGAACGATAACTTCAATGTGCTTGTCGTTGATGGATACACCTTGGTTGCGGTAGGTCAGCTGGACTTCCTGAATCAGATAGTCCTGCACCGCCGCCGTGCCTTTGATCGCCAATACATCATGCGGATTGGCAGAACCTTCTGTGATAAAGTCACCTTGCTGAACCACATCACCGGTCATGACCTTCGCCTTAAAGCCGAACGGAATGTTCTCTGTCCAGGTGGCACCGTTTTCACCGTTTACGGTTACCTTCTGGTTCTTTTTGCCTTCGTTCGTTTCCAGGGTAACGGTGCCGCTGATCTTGCTGAGAATGGCCAGATGCTTCGGCTTTCTCGCTTCAAACAACTCTTCAACACGGGGCAAACCTTGTGTGATGTCCTCACCGCCGGCTACACCGCCGGTATGGAAGGTTCTCATGGTCAGCTGTGTACCCGGCTCACCGATGGACTGGGCGGCAATAATACCGACCGCTTCACCAATGGTTACCGGCATACCGTTGGCCAGATTGGAACCGTAACACTTGCGGCATACGCCGTGTGTGGCACGGCACTCAATGATCGAACGAATCTTGATGGAGGTGACCCCATGATCCGCAATAATCTTGGCATCACGGTCATCCATCATCTTGTCATGGGATACCAGCACTTCACCGGTCGAGGGATCTACGAAATCTTCGCACAGGAAACGTCCCAACAGTCTTTCCTGCATGGACTCGGTAATACGCTTGTTATCCTTCAGGTCATAGACAACAATACCTTCGGTGGTGCCGCAGTCCTCTTCACGGATAATAACTTCCTGCGAAACGTCAACCAAACGTCTTGTTAAGTAACCGGAGTCAGCGGTACGCAGAGCGGTATCGGCCAAGCCTTTACGAGCACCACGGGAGGCAATAAAGTATTCCAAAATATTCAGACCTTCACGGTAATTCGCACGAATCGGAATTTCAATCGTCTTACCGGAGGTGTTGGCAATCAGACCACGCATACCCGCTAACTGACGAATCTGGCTCATACTGCCTCGCGCACCGGAATCCGCCATCATAAAGATGGGATTGTAGCGGCCAAGGTTCGCCTGCAAAGCATTGGAAACATCTTCTGTGGCTGTTCCCCATACTCTCAGTACATTTTCTGTACGTTCTTGTGCGGTCATCAAACCATGGCGATACATTTTGGTAATCTTGTCGATTTGCTCTTCGGCGGCACGGATAATATCCTTCTTCGCCGGCGGAATCGTGGCATCACAAACGGCCACCGTAATGGCACCCTTGGTAGAATATTTATAGCCCTGTGCCTTAATATCGTCCAGCACCACAGAAGTAGCCTGTGTGCCGTGCTTCTTAATGCATTTGCTGATGATTTTGCCCAATTGACTCTTGCCGACAAGGAAGTCAATCTCATACTTCATAAAGTTATCGGGATCGCTTCTGTCCACATAGCCTAAATCCTGCGGAATGGGATTATTAAAGATAATGCGGCCAACGGTCGTTTCGATCAGTACCGAACGGCGAACACCGTTCCACTCTCCTTCACGGCGTACCTTGATTTTGGAATGAAGGCTGATAACCTTCGTTTCATATGCCAGAATGGCTTCGTTGGTATCACGGAACACCTTGCCCTCGCCGGGTTCGCCGTCCTTCATCAGTGTCAGATAATAGGAACCCAATACCATGTCCTGTGTCGGCACGGTGACGGGCTTGCCGTCAGAGGGCTTGAGCAGGTTATTGGCGGCCAGCATCAGGAAACGGGCTTCGGCCTGTGCTTCGGCAGACAACGGTACATGAACCGCCATCTGGTCACCGTCAAAGTCCGCATTGAACGCCGTACAGGCCAGCGGGTGCAGTTTCAGAGCCTTGCCTTCTACCAGCACCGGCTCAAAGGCCTGAATGCCCAAACGGTGCAGGGTCGGGGCTCGGTTCAGCATGACGGGGTGTCCCTTGATGACACGCTCCAAAGCGTCCCAGACTTCCTCTTTGCGGGCGGCCTCCACATCTTTGCGGGCGGCTTTGATGTTCTGCGCCGAACCGGTTTCAACCAGAATCTTCTTGACAAAGGGCTTGAACAGCTCCAGTGCCATCTCCTTGGGCAGACCGCACTGGTACATTTTCAGTTCAGGGCCAACTACGATAACCGAACGGCCGGAATAGTCCACACGCTTGCCCAGCAGGTTCTGACGGAAACGTCCCTGCTTGCCCTTGAGCAGTGCCGAAAGGGACTTCAAATCTCTGTTATTGGCACCGGTCACGGGACGGCCACGGCGGCCGTTATCAATCAGGGCATCCACGGCCTCCTGCAACATCCGCTTTTCGTTGCGGATAATGACACCGGGGGCATTCAGCTCCAGCATTCTTTTCAGACGGTTATTTCTATTGATGACACGGCGATACAAATCATTCAGATCCGAAACCGCAAAGCGGCCGCCGTCCAGCGGCACCATCGGACGGATATCCGGCGGAATCACCGGCAGTACGTTGAGAATCATCCACTCCGGACGGTTGCCCGACTGACGGAAGGATTCCACTACCTCCAGACGCTTCATAATACGAGCCTGTTTCTGTCCCTGTTTCGGTACATTTCCCTGTGCCTGCTGAGAGAGTTTCTGGGCTTCCAATGCTCTCAGTTCCTTCGTCAGCTGTTCGGCCAAATCATCCAGGTTAATCCGCTGCAGCAGTTTCTGAATGGCTTCCGCTCCCATCATCGCCTCGAAATCGTCCTCAAATTTTTCCTTTTTCTCGGCATATTCTTTTTCAGACAGCGGCTGACCGATATGCAGTTCGTCAAAGGCTTCCGTTTCGGGTTTGATGTCTGTGATAATATACATTGTGAAATACAGAACCTTTTCCAATGTGCGGGGAGGAATTTCAAGAAGCAGACTCATGCGGGAAGGCGTACCCTTAAAGTACCAGATATGGGACACCGGCGTGGCCAGTTCAATATGACCCATTCTTTCACGGCGTACCTTGGCACGGGTGATTTCCACGCCGCAGCGTTCGCACTTCTTCCCTTTATAGTGAATTTTCTTATACTTTCCACAATGGCATTCCCAGTCCTTTTGCGGGCCGAAAATGGCTTCGCAGAACAAACCGTCCCTTTCAGGCTTCAGGGTGCGGTAATTGATGGTTTCCGGTTTTTTGACCTCTCCCCAAGACCATGAACGGATCAGTTCCGGAGAAGCTAATCCAATTTTAATCGAATCAAATTCGCTGAATTCCATAAATACTTGTCCTCCTCTCAGTCATCATCCGACAAGCCCGTTTCCTCATCATTCAGGTCGCTATAAGGATCAGTAAAGTCATCTTCTGTGTCAACATCCGAAAGAGCATAGCTGTCGTCCTCTTCCTCCTCACCGGGCAAGGGACTATCGATGTCACGGATATCAGACACACGGCTGCCTTCTCTGATGTCATCCGTCACCAGCATCTGTTCGTCAAAAGCGGTGTTGCCGGCGGGCATATCGTCGTCCGGATCCACCTGAAGGTTGATTTCGTTGCCGTTTCTGTCCAGAACACGGATATCCAGTGCCAAAGACTGCAATTCTTTGATCAGCACCTTGAAGGATTCGGGAACACCAGGCTGGGGAATATTCTGACCCTTGACAATGGCTTCATAGGTTTTGACACGCCCCACCACGTCATCCGACTTGACCGTCAGAATCTCCTGTAAGGTATAAGCGGCACCATAGGCCTCCAAAGCCCACACTTCCATCTCGCCAAAACGCTGACCGCCAAACTGGGCTTTACCGCCGAGCGGCTGCTGGGTAACCAGAGAATACGGACCCGTGGAACGGGCATGGATCTTATCATCTACCAGATGATGCAGCTTGAGGTAATACATATAGCCGACCGTAACCGGGTTATCAAAATATTCGCCGGTTCTGCCGTCCTTCAGCCAGATCTTGCCGTCCTCACTGATGCCGGCATCACGGAGACACTGGAAAATGTCCTGTTCATGGGCACCGTCAAAAACGGGGGTCATGATCTTCCAGCCGAGAGCCTTGGCGGCATAACCGAGATGTACCTCCAGTACCTGCCCGATATT
>CADCOZ010000089.1 GCA_902803125.1 uncultured Ruminococcus sp. | reverse complement strand
GGGGTCTGGGGGAACCCCTTTTTTCGCCAGAAAAGGGGTTCCCCCAGTGTGGCTGTCCTTAGGGAAAGGGTTCCCCAGTGTGGCTGTCGCTGAGGTCAATCTTTTTCGTCTGCTGTTTTTTCGCCCGTCACGCTGACCTTAAAGTATTGCTTGGCAATCACTCCCCGACTGTCTTTCACTTTGACCAGCACTAAATAGCGTGTTGCTCTGGCCGGCGAAATCGTCGCCTGTGCTTCCTCGCCGTAATCCTGCACGGTTATCCAGGTGTTCGCCTTTATTTTGCGGAAATAGAACCCGTAAGTATACGGCGGTACCCCGCCTTGTGCCTGCGCAGAGGCCTGAATGGTTTCCCCTAAGCGTATGGTATCCGATGACAAAACAGACAGGTTTTCCAGTGCGGGAATTTCTTCTGCCGCAGGTTTGGAAGGCACGGGCGGTTTCGGCGGCTCCTGCGGACGGAAAATGGAAAACGGAATGGTCATGGTGCCGCTGTAGTTGCCTTGGAAATGCAGTTCCGCCTGACCGGTGCCGGGCTCAATGTTGTTAGTATATTCAACCGTGTAGTCCTCGCCCTCTGTCAGCACGATATCACCGTATTTTACCGCAATCTGCATGGTACACGGCTCACCGGTATAATCAAATTCCGTTTGATCCGCCAAAAAAGACAGTGACTGTGCCGGTACCGGCTTAATCTCAAAGGTGCGTTCCAACACGCCTTTGAATTTTCCTTTGCCCCGAATGGTCACATGAGCCGTTCCGACATTGACATTATCGGTAATCTCCACATCAAAATCCGTTCCGATATTCAGCTCCCGACCGCCGATATTCAGCGTATACTTCGGCTGAATGGGATGACCCGTATATAAGAATGCGTTGCTTTCCACGATAATCTTACCCCCATTGTGCATATCTTTATTATTATAACACAATCTGTTCTGAAAGTCACCTGCTTTTTTCAGTCATTTTTCTTTTGGCGGCGGCCTTGTTGGCATAGCCGCTGACATTTTTAGGCATTATTGCCTATATCAGCCTGTTTATTCTATCACAATCACAACAGAACTGTACTTTACAACAAAATAGCCGTTCTATTTTTATGCAGACTATAGAAAATCATGATTCTGCGGTTAGTCCATCTCTACCGCTGTTTGCAGGCCGATTTCCATCATGTCACGGAAGGCTGTCTGCCGTTCCTGTGCAGAACTGCTTTCCCCGGTCAGCGGACAGTCCGAAATGGTGCAGATGGTCAAAGCTCTTTTGCCCAGTCTGGCCGCCGTCAAGTAAAGAGCGGCACATTCCATTTCCGTGGCCAAAATACCGATTTTCTGCCAGCTTTTCAGGCTGTCGGCATCGTCATAAAATACATCGGACGTAAAGACCGAACCGACATGAACCGTTTTCTGCAAACGCTGTGCCGCTTCATAAGCCGTCATCAGCAAAGAAAAATCCGCTGTTGGTGCCGCCACACCCGGCAAACGGTACTGGGCGGCAAAGTTGGTATTCGTGGCCGCCGACATCGCCAGCACCACATCACCAATATGCAGGTCATCCCGCACGGCTCCCGCCGTTCCAACACGAATAATGTTGTCCACGTCATAGAACCGAAACAGCTCATAGGAATAGATACCGATGGACGGCACCCCCATGCCGCTGGCCATAACCGATACTTCTTTGCCTTTATACCGTCCCGTATAGCCGAGCATTCCTCTCACGCCATTGACCTGCCGCACCCTTTTCAGGTACTGCTCCGCAATAAACTTGGCTCGCAGCGGGTCACCGGGCATCAGCACCGTTTTGGCAAAATCGCCCTTTTCCGCTTCAATATGCGGTGTTGCCATTCTTCACGCCTCCTTGAGGGGACTAACCCCATAGCCATTTTCTCATCTCTTGCGGGTCTTCACTCAATAACCGAGTTCTTCGCCCACGATAATTACCTTAATGCGGTCTTTCTTCCGCTGGAAGGAACAAACCGTATAACTACAGCAAATTCTCTGTTCACTCAGACAGCCGTCCCCCATCTTACTGCCGGCTTTTTTCAGGGATACACATTCGCCTGCCTTGGCACAATAGGTCTGACAGTGCAGACGCTGTGTATTCAGCGGAGCGGCGGTTGTCCGCAGACGGTCAAAGGCTTCATCAATATCCTTTACAATCTTGTTAATGCCTGCCACCACAATGACACTGGCAGGGCCAAACAGCAAAGCCGCCACACGGTTAGCGTTGCCGTCTACATTGAATAACATACCGTTTTCGGTCACGGCGTTGCTGCTCGTGAGATACACATCACTGAAAAACGCTTTGCGGTAGATTTCTTCCACCTGTTCTCTGGTCAAACCTTCCTGCGAACGGTCAAGATAGGTATAGTCGCCGCTTCTGAGCAGGGACGGGATATCACACTGTGCCAGCGTAACAGAACCGCCGTGGGTCACCACATCGCCTTTTTGAAGCAGTTCGGCCACCTTGGCTCTTGCCTCTTCTTTCGTGGCACAGTAATACGCCTGCATTTGGTTCTTTCTCAGAGCCGCTAAGGTTTTTTCGATCGTTTCCTGACTGATAGTTTTCATAACAATAACCTCCTGATTAAACATACTTTCCGCCGATAGCGGCGGGGGAATCCTTGCTCGTTAAGTTAAAAAAACCAATGGGCATACAGCCCATAAAGGAACACGCCTATGGCACATTCTGCCACAAATATCAGCGGTATGCCCAGCATAAACTTCCGTTTGTGGGTTTTGTGGTGTATCAGCCGCATGGTAAGATACATGACCACACAGCCGCTGAGAGCCGCCGTAATCAGCAGGGTTCTTTCCGGCACACGCCACTTTCCCGTTTGTGCCGCCCGTTTGTCATGAACGGTCATGATGATAGCCGCCAAATTGCTGATGACCGCATATGCGATAATGATATACCAATAAAATTCCATGTTTCTCTTACCTGTCCTTTGTCATTTTTGCTTCTCTCTTATTATATATTGCACTAAGACGAAAATCAAGGTGGTATAGATATGAAAAAGAAATTTCTTCGTCCGATATGGCTGACAGCGGCCTTAATGATTCCCCTGTGCTGTCTGCTTTTGGTTCTGCCGTCACAGGAGCCGTCACCGGTCAACGCATCTGACAACCTCGAAAGTCCTTCTTCTGCGGTTCTTCCTATCTCTGCCGAAAACAAAACCGTATCGGCCGATACAGTTTCGTCAGATACGGAAGAAATGCGGGGCGTTTGGATTCCCTATATGAGCTTGGAGCTTGCCGAAAGCGAACGCAGTGAACGTGCCTTCCGACAGAAAATTGATACCATGCTAAATACCTGTCTGCAATACCATTTGAACACGGTCATTGTACAGGTGAGGCCGTTCGGTGATGCCATCTATCCCTCGTCCTATTACCCGTGGTCGCATATCATCAGCGGCACACAGGGAGAGGGGGCAGACTATGACCCGCTGGATATTATTGTGCGAGCCGCCCATCATCGGCATTTAGCCGTTCATGCATGGATCAATCCCTTCCGCATCAGCACCGGTCAAACCCCGCCGACCCTCTCAGCGGATAACCCGTATCAACAATGGCATACGGACAGCGACCCCGATAATGATGACTATACCTTTACTTATGACGGTGGCCTTTACTATAATCCCGCCTATCCGGCTGTGCGAAAGCTGATTATTGACGGTGTGCGGGAAATCGTTTCCCGCTATCCTGTGGACGGCATTCAGATTGATGATTATTTTTATCCGTCCGAAGCAGAGGGCTATGACCGCCAAAGCTACGCCGACTACTGCGGCCGCATCAAAAACGGCAGTCAACCGCTGACCCTGAGCGAATGGCGAAAGAATAACGTCAATATGCTGTTGGCAGGAATGTATCGTGCCATTCACCAAGCCCGCACCGGTGTTGTTTTCGGGATTGCCCCCCAGTGCAACTTTGACAACAACGAAAAGATGTCCGCAGACGTGCTGCGCTGGTGCCGTGAAAACGGTTATATGGATTATCTTTGTCCGCAGTTATACGTCAGCATGAACCACCCGATTTTTCCGTTTCCCTCCCTGACAGACCGCTGGCGGGAAACCCTTTCCAACCGTTCCGTAAAATTCTACGGCGGTTTATCCCTGTATAAAATCGGCACCGAGGCCGACAGCGGCACTTGGCTTTCCGACCCCAACACCCTTGCCGAAGAAATCGCCTATCTGCGTCAACACAATGCTGACGGCTTCATGCTGTATGCCTATGACTATCTGTCGAAAATCGACCCGATTCCGTACAGCGAACAGCCCAAAACCGGAACGATGTAGCACATTGACCCATCAAACGTACCTCAATCCTTTGGGGTATTTGTTTTTGAGCCGACCGCCGGAGCATTTGCCGAAACCAAGGATATAACCGTCCACAGCCACAGCGGCATAACCGTTGACCGTATCGCAGTCAATCTCCAAGCCCTGCAAAAAATCTGTCACACGAACATCCGACAGGGACAGATTCAGCACACGCCGATATTGTGACGGCAAAAAAGCCATAAACAGAGCGTGAGCCGGTTCCAAGCGGTTCTTTTTCCATTCGCCGGCGAATACACCCGCCCGCATAACGCCCAAGCCCGTATTGTCGGGATAGAGAGCAGGCAGAAAAAACACTTTATCGTTCATGATATACAGTCGTTCCTGCGGGATATCCGTCAGAATATCCGACAACGCCCGAAGCACTTCGGCGGTTTTAGGGTCTGGTTTTACCGTTCTGCGTAGAGCAGGCGATGCCGAAACGCTGCCATCCCTGCGATACAGTTTAGCGGCAAAATGTCCTTCGCCGCCGTCCATCGGTGTAATGCGTACCCCGCACGGTACACCTGACGGCCGCCCGAAGTTTTCTCGAACGGTAACCGCTTCAAAGTCGGGGTGTGCCGACAAAAACGCCTGTATCACGCCTTCGTTTTCTTCACGGGAAAAGGTACAGGTAGAATACACTAATGTACCGCCGACTTTCACGGCATGAGCGGCAGAATGCAGAATAGACAGCTGACGTTCGGCACACGCCTTGACGTGTTCACGGCTCCATTCGGTGACGGCTTCGGGATTCTTGCGGAACATTCCCTCTCCCGAACACGGTGCATCGACCAATACCTTATCAAAGAAGCCGCCGAGCTTTTCGCAAAGCACTTCGGGATAGCACGAAGAAACCACACCTTCCCGCACACCCATGCGTTCAAAGTTAGACAGCAAAATGCGGGCACGGTTTTTGACCACCTCATTCGACCAAAGCAGACCCGTACCGTGCAGGCAGGAAGCAATCTGTGCCGACTTGCCGCCGGGAGCCGCACACAAATCCAACACCTTGTCACCCTCCTGCACATCAAGCAGGGTCACGGCAGAAGAAGCGGACGGTTCCTGTATATAAAAAGCACCTGCCTGATGATAGGGGTGTTTTCCCAAGCCGTCGGTATCCCCCGTAAGATAGTATCCGTCCCGATAGAACGGACTTTTTTCAGCGGCACACGGCAGATGAGCCGTCAGCGGTTCGGGCTGTGCCTTCAGGCGGTTCACCGACAGCCCTTTATAAGGCGGCTGAGCCATCAGCTGAAGATAGCGTTCAGTTTCTGCCCCGAAAATTTCCTGTATTTCTGCAATATAATCCTGCGGCAACGTCATAGCATAAACCTCCGAGGTATATTTTTGTTATCTGCGGTCAAAATAAGGGCGGGAGGTGAAACCCATGAGCAAAAAGGCCAAAAAGAACCCGCCCCAAAAGCCCGAAAAAACCGAACCCGCCCCGCTCTATCAGCCGCAGTACCAAGCCTGAAGGGAACACTTCCTCTACCCCTTCTCCTAAGGCCAGCCACACTGGGGGAACCCCTTTCCTAAGGACAGCCACACTGGGGGAACCCCTTTTCTGGCGAAAAAAGGGGTTCCCCCAGACCCCCTCCCTAAATTCGCTGACTTGACCTGAATCAACATTATTATTTATTCGTTATTCTTTATTCTTTATTATTTATTTCTCCCCCTGCAAGACTTTTTTGCGGGGGGTACTTCTATGCTAGCCGCAAAGGGAAAGCTTTATGAATCATCAACACAGCGATTT
>CADCOZ010000088.1 GCA_902803125.1 uncultured Ruminococcus sp. | reverse complement strand
ACCAATGTCTTTGCTGAGCCCCAAAGGGGAAAAAATCCTTACAAATGAGGATTTGTTGTCCCTGACATGGGGGACGGCGTTTGAAAAGCGTTGTTTGCTACAAGATAACAATAAAACGGGTTTGGCATATTTGTCTGCCAGAGAGTCAGACTGGCTGATATTGGATTTTGCTGATATACGAATGCGATTGGTTCGCTATGGCAACAGCGGCTGTACATCTCTGACCAATTTGATTTTGAGAAATCAACCGCAATTCAAAGAATTGTTTGGCGATTATACCATAGAGGAACTCAAGGAACCGGAGGATTATTTTGAATGTATTGATACATTAGGGAAGGCTATTTTACAGTTGTATCCGCCAGAGAGAATTATTCTGCATAAATACTATATGGCGGAGGAATATCTTTCCAAAACAGGAGAGATAAAGCCTTTTCAGAAACAGGACCGTGTTCGTCAAGTGAATCGTATCCTGAGAGAATTATATCCCCGCTTTGAAAAAATGTGCGGCAACGCTTGTTTTTGTATAGAAATGCCGGAACATATGATAGGGGATGAACAGCATCGTTGGGGTGTGCATCCAATGCACTATATTGCATCGTATTATGACTATGCTTACGAATCTGTACAGTATATTGTTGTCAATAAAAAACAGCCGCCGCCGTCTTTACGGCAGAATTGCGATGACAAGGTATTTTTATTGTGTCAACAGAAAAAGAATCAATCACTTACGGTACAAAACAAGAAATTACAGCAAACCAATGAGAAATTAGTCTGCTATGCAAAAACGCTGAATCATTTATTTATACATCATGAAGAAATTTTGCTTTCTGTAAAGCGTTTTTGTGAAACACACCATATTCAGCATCTGGCTTTTTGGGGAGATTTTATTATTTCGGAAAGTTTAGCGGCTCTCCTGCATGAAGCAGGGATTCAACTGGATTATATTATTTGCAATTGGAATAATCACACTGCGAATATAGTCTATCCCACCACTATGGAGCATTATCCCGAAACAGATGCGGTTATCATCTGTGATGTTATGGCTATTGAAAAGCACTGCAAAACGGTGAAACAGAAATTTGACGGGCCTGTTTACGGTATACAGGAGCTGATTCCCCTGTTATATTGACAGTTACGGCAATTTGTCGGTAACGTGTTGAATGATTACTCCTAATGAAATAGGAAATACATATCGTTTTGGCAGGTCAAAGTCAGCGGTTTTAGGAAAGGGGGTACGGGGAAAAACCTTTTTCCGCCAGAAAAGGGTTTTTCCCCGGTGACTGACGGAACAAAAATAATTTCCGTGGCAGAAAGAAAAAAACAGTTGACAAACCCCAAAAGGTATGATATAGTATTCAGGTAAAACAAAGTAAAGCGTTAGCTTTCACCTGTAGGGTTCCGTCCGATACGGGTCAATCGTACCAAATGCCGATGCCTTGCAAGAGGCTGGCTTTGTGATGCTGTTGATGCACGAACGGTCGGGTGACGGTTCGTGCTTTCTTTTTGTTACTATATTTATGGAGGTGCTTTACGATTAGCAAGCAGGAACTTCAGATCAATGAGGAAATTCGTGACAAGGAAGTCAGGGTCATTGATGCACAGGGCGGTCAGCTCGGCATTATGTCATCGGCCAGGGCGTTGGAAATCGCCGCCGAAAGAAACCTTGATTTAGTGAAAATTGCACCGCAGGCACAGCCGCCGGTATGCAAGATCATGGACTACGGCAAATATCGCTTTGAACAAGCCAAGCGTGAGAAGGAAGCAAGGAAGAACCAGCATATTGTTGATATCAAAGAGGTTCGCCTGTCGCTGAACATTGATACGCATGATTTTAACACCAAACTGAACCATACGCAGAAGTTCATCAGAAGCGGTGATAAAGTTAAGGTCACCATACGTTTTCGTGGAAGAGAACTGGGACATCCTGAATTGGGATTGGAAATCATGACGAGATTTGCCGAGGCTTGTCAGGAGTTTGCCAATGTTGAGAAGCCTGCAAAGCTGGAGGGACGCAGCATGATTATGTTCCTGGCACCAAAATCAACGAAATAATCCAAAAACAAGGAGGACTTGGTTATGCCCAAGATCAAAACACACAGTGGAGCAAAAAAACGTTTTAAGCTCTCTAAGAACGGTAAGGTCATTCGTGCACACGCTAACAAGACTCACATTCTGAACAAGAAGACAACCAAGCGTAAGAGAGGTCTGAGAAAGACTGTGGTTGCTGATAAGACCAATGTAGCCGCTATCAGACAGATGATTCCTTATAAATAATCACTTGACCCGACAGCTTCGGCACATTGACAGGAATGTAGATCAACTATTATCGGAGGTATAGAAAATGGCAAGAGTAAAGGGTGCGTTGGCAACACGCAAGAGAAGAAAAAAGATTTTGAAATTGGCAAAGGGTTATTGGGGTGCAAAGAGCAAGCACTTTAAGATGGCGAAAGAAGCCGTTATGAAGAGCGGCAACTATGCTTATATTGGCCGTAAACAGAAGAAGAGAGATTTCAGAAGACTGTGGATTACCCGTATTTCTGCCGGCTGTAAGGCCAACGGCACGAACTATTCCACATTCATGAACGGTTTGAAGAAGGCTGGCATTACCCTCAACAGAAAGATGCTGTCTGAAATTGCCATCGCAGACGCACAGGCCTTCACCGCTCTGGTCGAGAAGGCACAGGCCGCCCTCGCTTAATAGCTTTTTCCGCACCTAAGAGGTTTCTCTTAGGTGCATTTTCATATTGGTTATAAAAAAGAACGCCGATGTATGCGGCGTTCTCAAAGAAAATGATGAAGTTGACCGTGTGAACGGGGCGTATGGATAAAGACGCATGAAAAGCGGATAGGTGCTTTTCGAAAACGGACAAGTGTTGGCAGGCGGCCAAGTATCAGAACAAGAGGTGTGTTGGATGAAAGGAAAAAATATTGTTTTAATCGGGATGCCCGGCTGCGGCAAGAGTACCGTTGGGGTGGTGCTGGCCAAAACGATGGGCTATCGCTTTACCGATGCGGATTTGGTGATTCAGGAACAGGAAGGACGGCTTCTTTCTGAAATTATTGCACAAGAAGGTCTGGAGGCCTTTTTGGCCATAGAAAACCGTATCAATGCGTCCTTGTCGCCGCAGAAAACCGTGATTGCAACAGGCGGCAGTGCGGTTTATGGACAGCAGGCGATGCGGCACTATCAGGAAATAGGTATCGTGGTATATATTGACCTGCCGTATGAAGAAGTGGAAAGCCGTTTGGGGGATCTGACCAAACGGGGTGTGGCCATTCATGACGGGCAAACCCTGCGGGATTTGTTCAACGAAAGAAAGCCGCTGTATGAACAATGGGCAGATATTATCGTGCCGGCTGAAGGGCTGACCTTGGCCGATACGGCTTTGCAGGTGAAAGCCGCCATAGAACAGTATAGGGCGGGTGTTTGACCCGAAAAGCGTTCAACGTGACAGGAGGATGGAAAAATGATTACCGCTAAGGATAATGAAATGGTCAAGAATGTCGTAAAGCTGATGAACAGTGCCAGATACCGCTGGGAGAAACGGTGTTTTGCCGCAGAAGGGGTGCGGCTGTGTATGGATGGGGCTTTGTCGGGAGCGGCCATACAGCAGTTTTTCTATACTGAAGCGGCACAGCAGAAGTATGCACGGGAATTTGCGGTGCTTCATGAAAAAGCGGCGTTCTCGGCGGCGGTCAGTGAAGCGGTTTTTAAGAAAATGTCGGATACGATGGCCCCGCAGGGCTTTTTGTGCGTGTTTTCTATGCTTGACAAAACTCACAAAATGTGTACAATAAAGAAGAAGGGCTGTTATGCGGCGTTAGAAAACATTCAGGATCCTTCCAATCTCGGCACGATTTTGCGTACCGCAGAAGCCTTGGGAATGGACGGCGTTCTGCTGTCGGACGACTGCTGTGATGTTTATGCCCCCAAGGTGGTGCGTGGAAGTATGGGGGCGGTTTTTCGGGTGCCGCTGATGATAGAGGAGGATTTCACGGCAGTGATTCGTTCGCTGACCGACAGCGGTATTTTGACGCTGGCCTCTACCCCTCATGAAGCGAAAGATATTTCTCAGCTTTCGTTTCCGGAAGGCGGTGTGATGCTGATTGGCAACGAAGGCAACGGTCTGTGTGCCGAAACGATTGCCGCCTGTCGGGAACGTGTCCGCATTCCAATGAAGGGACGAGCCGAATCGCTCAATGCGGCGGCGGCCGCCGCTATCCTGCTGTATTGCCTGCAAAACGGCAATACTGTTTGTGACTCGTAAACACAGGTATTCCGCACGGCTGAAACGAAAATGCAGACATTCATCATCGAAAGACCCCAAGCATCCATATGGCGGCGTGCTGTCCAAGGTCGTTTTCTCACCGAAAAAAGGCGGCTTTTATCATATGGCTTTTCTTATTCTTCCAGAGGCAGATTATTATAGTACTCAATTTGTTGATTCATAAACTCTATAAAGCTGTTTGCTATTTTCTTAGGTTTAGAATATTTGTAATCATAGCGAAATTCATACACTCTTCCCTTGGTATCCTGAAGATAAATAGGACATTCAGGATCAAAATATCCCAAAACATACATATTAGCGGGCATTGGTGCATTCATTTCTTCTCGGATTTCTCTGATGCGATTGATTGTCTGCGCATATTGTTTTAAATCATGCACAACGAAATCATCATACAAGGCGAAGATGTAGTATTTCTTCATGAATTGCCTGTAATCATCTGCAATCTTCATTCCGATATCCTTTTCTAATTCAGTTATTTCTTCTTCGGTGTGTCCCGGTTTTTTGCAAAAGAATATTGTTTTTTGCTTTTTAGCGACTCTTTCAAATTCTCTTTCCAATTCATCATAACCAAACATATCATTTGTCCTCCTTACTGCGTGCTGTCCAGTGATTTTTTCTTATCGTATCAAAAGCATCACGATTTACAAGAGATTCTCCTACGAAAGCCGGCTTCATGGCGGCAGATGAAAGTTCGTCACTTAGTACTATATGATTATATCACAAAGAATGATATTTGACAAGGGAGGATTGGTATCTGATGAGTATTTTATTGTACAATAGTAATCGACCGGATAGAAACGATTCCGTTTCCCGACAGTATAAGATTGACGGCCAACAGCAGATAAAACTGCATGAAAAGAATAGACAGTAATGATGAATACCAGTTTCCCTAAAAGGTGTGAGATCAATCATGGAAAAACATTTATATGATATTTGGCTGCAAGCCCTGCTGAAAAGTGATTTAGAACGTATTCAACCGCTGATGACATATTACGGCGGCAGTGAGAATATTTTTACTGCGGACGAACAGTCCCTTAGAGCCTCTCAGTTACTGACCGCTTCTGAAGTGAAGCGGGCGTTGGATAAGAATTTGAACGAGGCTCGGCAGATTTATCAAACCGCCGTGAAAAACGGAATCGGCATGGTGGCGTTTGATGACGAAAACTATCCTGCGATGCTCCGGCACATTTCCAAGCCGCCGGTGGTGCTGTATTATAAGGGACAGTGGCCTGACATGACAGGTTTGAAGGTGAGCGTTGTCGGCACCAGAGGCCCAACATCTTATGGCGAAAAGACAGCGTATAACTTTGCGTATGGACTGGCTCAAAATAAAGCGTTGATTGTCAGCGGCGGAGCCTGCGGCATTGATTGCTATGCCCATAAAGGAGCCATACAAGCCGGCGGTTTGACTGTTTGTGTGCTTGGTCATGGCATTTTGTATGAATACAGGAACGGTGCCGAACAGATTAGAAATTCCATTCCCCAACATGGAATGCTGCTTTCGGAGTATCCGCCGGAGGAACCCGCCATGCCGTTCAGGTTTAGCAAAAGAAACCGCATTATTGCCGGATTAACGGATTGTACCCTGGTGGTGGAAGCCGGCACCAACAGCGGAGCATTGATTACGGCAGGAGAAGCGGCAGAACAGGGAAAAACGATTTTTGCCGTGCCGGGCAGTCCCTTGAGCGGCAAATCTCTCGGCACAAATAATCTGATTCGGATGGGAGCGGAAACGGCACTGTCCTATCAGGATTTATTGCATTGGCACCAAGCCCGTTCGCAGGGTACCCGTTCGTCCGGAACACCTATTACGAAGGAAATGGTTGAGGATATCAGAAAAAAGACCGTGCCGCTTCCATTCTGTTGGCGGGAACCGGTTCACGAACAAATCACCTTCTCAACACTGGAAGCAGACCCGCCGTTACATCAACAAGAGAACAGCATGGAAGATACACCGTCTGCGGTATCGGGTGGCACAACACCGAAAGTATCCGAACAGCCGTCTGCGGTGTCGGGTGGCACAATGCCGAAAGTATCCGAACAGCCGTCTGCGGTGTCGGGTGGCACAACGCCGGAACCGTCCGACCGGATGGAAGAAAAGCCCGAAATGGAAAAAAATATGCCGTTATCTGTCCAAAAGAAGGATAAATCCAATAAAATTCCTGAGAACCTGTTGACAGCAGAGGCCTTATCGGTGTATGATACAATTTCAGAGAGTCCAACGGATGCGATGACGATTGCACAGAGCATCGGCATGAGTGTCAGGTGCGTACAAATGAGCCTGACGGAATTGGAACTGCTCGAACTGATCAAACCGGTTTCTTTTGGCCGGTTTGTCAGAAAATAATCTTTTGGAGGACATTATGGCCAAACTGGTTATCGTTGAGTCGCCGGCCAAGGCGAAAACCATCAAAAAGTATCTTGGCAGCGGTTATGAAGTCGTGGCTTCGATGGGACACATTCGAGATTTGAACCCGAACAGACTGAGTGTGGATATCAAGAAGAAATTTGCCCCGAAATACGAGATTATCAAAGGAAAGGAAAAGTTAGCGGATGAACTGATTCGTCTTGCCCAAAAGAGCGAGTATGTTTATCTGGCCACCGACCCCGATCGGGAAGGAGAAGCCATTTCTTGGCATTTAGCCTATTTGCTGGGATTGGATTTGAACGACACCAACCGTGTAACATTTAACGAGATTACCGCCACGGGTGTCGGCAGCGGCATGGCATCGCCCCGCAAGATTGATTTAGATCTGGTAAACGCACAGCAGGCCCGCAGAATCCTTGACCGTTTGGTGGGTTATAAGCTGAGTCCGTTTCTGTCCCAGAAAATCCGCAAAGGCTTATCGGCCGGACGTGTGCAGTCGGTTGCGGTTCGGATTGTGGTGGACAGAGAAAATAAAATTCGAGCCTTTCAGCCGGAAGAATACTGGAGCATTGATGCCAAATTCATTCCCAAAGGCAGCCGCAAAGCCTTTCCGGCCGCTTTTTACGGAGATGCGGACGGCAAAATAAAAATCACCACGCAGGAACAGGCACAAAAGCTGTTGGAGGCCATGCAGAATGCCCAGCCGTTTGTGGAAAAGGTGCGGCACGGTACCCGCAAGCGTCAGCCGGCCCCGCCGTTTATCACCTCGACCTTACAGCAAGAAGCATCCCGTAAATTAGGCTTTCAAGCCAAACGTACCATGAAGGCGGCACAGGAACTGTATGAAGGCGTTGAAATTCAGGGACTGGGGGCTGTCGGTCTGATTACCTATATGAGAACCGACTCTCTCCGGCTGTCGGAGGATGCGTTATCCGCCGCAGAAACCTATATCAAAGGTCATTGGGGCGATGCGTATGTACCGAGCGGCGGTCCCCGTCATTTCAAGTCCCGTCAGGGAGCGCAGGACGGCCATGAAGCGATTCGTCCGACCATGGTAGACCTGACCCCCGCCGCCGTTAAAAACAGCCTGACAAACGACCAGTACAAGCTGTATAAACTGATATGGGAACGCTTTATTGCCTGTCAGATGGCGGAGTGCGTACAAAAGACCACACAGGCCGATATCAACGTAGGCGGCTATCTTTTTAAGGCATCCGGTTATCGTGTGGAGTT
>CADCOZ010000087.1 GCA_902803125.1 uncultured Ruminococcus sp. | reverse complement strand
TTCTTCTTGATGCTGTTCCTGCGGTTGGCGGTCATCGGCATACTCTGCCAATGGTTTTTGCGGCACGGTGGAGGTGTCATGGTAACAGGCGGCTGTTGTACCTATGAGAACAACACACACCAAAAATGATAAAAACAGCTTTTTCATTCTATCCTTCCTTAAACCTTGCCTTTTCAAATTGACAGCCCAACAGAACTATTTTCGTTACGCAAAAGGTGTTGGTAATCTTTTCCAAATCAATACCGCCCGCCGTCCAACTATATCAACAATTTGCCTACGATCATATCATCGGAATTTACGATTGACGATTTGATTTCATGAAACAACCTGTAGCCGCATCAAAGAAATGTGCGGTGGGTTATGCGTTAACATTCAGGCAGACAAAGCCAAAAACTGGCGGCTGAAATAATGCAGATATACAATTGAAAGCCAGGGCTTCTTCACATTATTCATTTTTCAGTCTTCAGTTTTCAGTATTCATTAAGCGACATAGTCGCTCCTTATCGGTCATAGGTGTCGATGATGGGTTCATCGGGAGATTGTGTCAAAAGGGTGGGCAGTTCATAGGAGTTGCCGCCAAAGGCCGAGAACGTACACATGGTGAAAAGCACATCCGTAATGCCAAGGTCGTTGATGAAGCGTTCAAGGTTCAGGTTGAAATAACGCATATCAACAATGTAAACTTCTTCAAAAGAATTCATCAGATAGCCGGGTTCGGCGTTGCCGTAGCTGTCTTTAACAACCAACAGCTTTTTGCCATTCTTGACGTTGGTACGGATTTTGACGATTTGTTCATCACCGCCAAAGAATGTCAGGTACGCATTACTTTGGGGATCGCCTACCTCTTTGAAATAAGAACCCGTATAGTCAAAATTGAAAGAAGTGTCATAGAAATCGGTGTGGCATTCGCTGTAATTGTCCGGAATGTAATAAGTGAAATCTTCGGGGTCATTCTTGATATTGATGTCACCGTCTGTAAAGGCATACATGGTGCCGACAAAACCGCTGATGGTTTCCGGCGTGTAGGTGCTGAGATCCTTGAAATCAACACCGGCCGCTTCTGCAAAGGCCTTTGTGGCATAATAGGCACCCAGCGGCATCCAATGGTGGTCGGTACGGCAGTAAATCGGTTCGGTTGTGTGCTGTCCTAAAACATCAATCAGGTCAATAGTGGTAATGCCGCTGTCCAAACGCCGTGCCACATCGTCAAAATATTCCTTCTGCTCGGCAGAATAATCGGCATAGTTAGCGGGCAGATAAAACTCACAGGACAGCGGGGCAATCATCGAATACATCTTAATACTGCTGTCTAATTTACTGCGGAGCAGATTCAGCGAATCCACATAGGCATCGCCGGTGCCGCCGCCAAACAGTTCCATCGCACGGTAATGCCCGTCCTGATTGACCACCACAACGCCGTTTTCAACGGTATATTCGGCATCTAACTCACGATAATTCTTCTGGGTAATATCTTCCGCTGAGCTTTGCGGCTCGTCTGTTTTAGAGTCGTCCGCCGTGCTTTCTGTTTCAGACGGTTCCTCTGTGCTTTCATCAGACGTACTGTCAGACGGTTCGGAACCGGTATCGGTGCTTGCCTCGACATTCGATTTTTCCTGTGAAGCGGGCTGAGAAGCGGGCTGTGAGGTTGTTCCGCCGCCATTACCGCCGCATCCTGCCATTGTACAGGCACAAAGAAGAGCCGATAATACTATTGCCGTTACTTTTTTCATTTTCATTTTTCGTTCCCTCTCTTTTTCTTTTTTTCGGTATCTTTTCAACATTTTCATAGGAACCATTTATCCCACACATGAAAGGCAGAAATTTCCTGTCCATTCATGCGAAAACCCGATAAACAGACGGATTATTCTATTATTATACACTGACCATTATACAATGTCAACTTGACATTGTATAAAAATATGCTATAATGGATACTGTAAATGTATATTCGACAGTTCGTTTGTGCCATCCTGTCGCTAAACAAAACCAGGACAATTCGTGCAGTGATTTTCTCTGTGCGTTGGTTGCTGTACCCTGTTGTTTGTTTTGGTGGTAATGCGTCTGCGGAAAAGCAGACGCTGTTTTTTTGAGGTGAAGTATTATGTATCGTTTAACAGCCCGTGCGGCCTTTGACAGCGCCCACTTTTTGTCCGGTTACAATGGAAAGTGTGCCAACATTCACGGTCACCGTTGGGTCATAGAGGCAGCCTTCGATGGCTGTGAATTACAGCAAAGCGGTCCTCAGCGGGGTATGCTGTTGGATTTCGGTGATTTGAAGAAAGCCGTTCGTGCGCTGGCCGACCGTTATGACCATGCACTGATCTATGAATCCGGTTCGCTTCGTGACAAAACCCTGCAAGCCCTGCATGAAGAAGGCTTTCACCTCATTGAACTTCCCTTTCGACCAACAGCCGAACTCTTGGCACAGCAATTTTTTACGGCCCTGCTGGAACAGGGGTATCCGATTATGCAAATGACCGTTTATGAAACACCTGAAAATTGTGCTGTTTATGCACCATAAGGAGGAAACACAAAAATGTTGTTTGTTGCCGAAACATTTATCAGTATCAACGGGGAAGGTCCCCGTGCCGGTGAGCTGGCCTTTTTTATCCGCTTCACGGGCTGTAATCTTCAATGCACCTACTGCGATACCCAATGGGTCAATGCACCGGATGCGCCGGCACAAGCCTGCTCGGCCGATGCGTTGGTGCGACAGGTACGAAAAGCCCATGTTAAGAATGTCACCCTGACCGGCGGTGAACCGCTTTTGCAGGATAATTTGCCGCTGCTGACCGATTCGCTGATTTCTCTTGGCTATCGGGTTGAAATTGAAACCAACGGCAGTCTTTCACTGGCGGCTTTGGCACAGCGAAAAGCCCGCCCTGTCTTTACAATGGACTATAAACTGCCCGACAGCGGCATGGAACAAACCATGTGTACCGAAAACTTCTCTTTACTCCAAAAAGAGGATACCGTGAAGTTTGTCGCCGCCAGCCGCAAGGATTTGGAAAGAGCCGTGCAGATTATTTCACAGTATGATTTGATCAATAAATGTCATGTTTATTTCAGTCCCGTCTTTGGCAAAATGAATCCCGCCGAGATGGTAGACTTTATGAAAGAACATACCCTCAATGATGTTCGTTTGCAGTTACAGCTGCCTAAATATATTTGGGACCCGCAAAAAAGAGGCGTTTAACTTAACGAGCAAGGATTCCCCGCCGACAGGAATAATCAGGAGTGGTTTGAGGAGGGAAGCATATGGATAAACAAGCGATTGAATACCATATTCGTGGTTTATTGGAGGCCATCGGTGAAGACCCGAATCGGGAAGGGCTGCGTGAAACACCGGAACGTGTGGCTCGTATGCTGGAGGAAGTCTTGGCCGGCACCGCCTACAGCAATCATGAAATTGCTGAAATGTTCGGCAAAACCTTCACCGACCCTCACCCGCAGGACGAAGAGCATATGGTGAAGGTAAAGGATATTTCTGTGTTCAGCTATTGTGAGCATCACATGGCACTGATGTATGATATGAAGGTCAATGTGGCATATATCCCGCACGGAAAAGTGCTGGGTCTGAGCAAAATTGCCCGCATTTGTGACATGGCCGCCAAACGCCTGCAATTGCAGGAACGGCTCGGACAGGATATTGCTGAAATCATCCGTGAA
>CADCOZ010000086.1 GCA_902803125.1 uncultured Ruminococcus sp. | reverse complement strand
TCTAAAGTGGAGCGTACACCAAAAAACACGCTGCGGCAGGGGTGCGGATACAGTCTGTTCGTGCCGCAAAGAACGGATGAAGCAGAAATGCTTTTGCGGAATAACGGAATAAAAGTCTTAGGACGGGCGGAAAGGAGCCGAAAAACGTGATTTATCTGGATAATGCGGCAACAACGTCCCCCAAACCGCTGGCGGTCAGAAAAGCTGTTGCGGGAGCGATGCAGACAGCGGCTAATCCCGGCAGAAGCGGACATGATTTGTCGCTGAAGGCCTCCGAGGAACTGTACCGAACCCGTAAAACGGCGGCGGCTCTGTTTCATGCGGACAAGCCGATGAAAGTTATTTTCACGCTGAATTGTACCGCAGCCATCAATATTGTGCTGAAAGGCATTCTGAAAAGCGGCGATCATGTGGTGGTGTCCGATTTGGAACACAACGCCGTCATGCGGCCACTGCACAAGCTGCGGGAAAGAGGCGTTTCTTATAGTATGGCACAGGTCATTCCGGGGGATAATGACGGCACGGTGGACAGCTTCCGAAAGGCGTTGAATGCCAAGACACGCATGATTGTCTGTACCCATGCCTCGAATGTGTGGGGCATACGCCTGCCGGTGGAGCGGCTGACGGCACTGGCGCATGAATACGGTTTGCTGATAGCGGTAGATGCGGCACAAAGTGCCGGTGTTCTGCCGATTAACCTGACAGACAGCCGAATAGACTATTTGTGTTTGGCGGGGCATAAGGGACTGTATGGTCCGATGGGAACCGGTATGCTGATCGTCAACAGTGATACCGTGCCGGATACGCTCACGGAAGGCGGAACGGGAAGCAATTCGCTTTTGCTCTCACAGCCCGAAGAACTGCCGGATAAGCTGGAAAGCGGTACGCCGAACCTGTCGGGTCTTATCGGTCTGCGAGCCGGAATGGCGTTTGTGCAGGAGCATCAGCCGGAGAAAATCGCTCAGCACGAATATAGTCTTGTACAGCGGCTGTACAGGGGACTTTCTTCCGATAAGCGGATTCAGCTGTACACGGAAGAACCCCGTCCGCCGTATTATGTGCCGCTGATTTCCTTTAATCTGAAGGGAACAGACAGTGAAACTGTCGCACAAGTCTTAAACCGAAGCGGTATTGCGGTAAGGGCGGGACTGCACTGCAGTCCGCTGGCTCACCGCAAGATGGGAACAGAAGGAACGGGTGCAGTGCGGGTATCGCCGTCCTATTTTACCGGATCGGCCGAAATAGACCGTTTATTGATGACCCTGCATACCCTCAGGGTATAGAGAATTATTTTGTCAAAGACCGTATATTCCCTGTCAGCAGCGGGATATACGGTCTTTCTTGACGGAGTGTCAGCCAATTTTATGAAATCCTGCAAAAAACAGTTGATAAAATTTTTTTCTGTGATAAAATAGAATTGTATAGGAATGCAAAAAAGTGTTTGCGTGCAGGAAAAAGGCATAGAAAGTTCAAAAACGGGGAGGAATTACTTTGTGGGAAGCCATTACTAATGTATATAAGGCGTTCGTTTCCTTAATGATGACCTTCAAGGCTACAGATGTTTTGGACATCATGATTGTTGCGTTTATTATTTACAATCTCATCAAAATCGTGCGTGAAACCAGAGCCGAACAGTTGGTAAAGGGTATTTTGGTGCTGATTGTAGCGTTCTTTATCTCCGGTTTGTTCAACCTGAAAATGCTGAATGCGTTGTTTTCGTCCTTCTTCCAGTTCTCGGTGTTAGCGGTGCTGATTGTGTTCCAGCCGGAGCTGAGAAGTGCTTTGGAGCATATCGGCCGCAGTAAGATTGCTAAGTATTGGAATACGCTGTCCGGCGGCAAAACGGTAGAGGAAGAAAAAATCAAACAGCTTAAACAGGGGATTCATTGTGTATCCGAAGCGGCGAATAACTTTCAGCGTTCCAAAACGGGTGCGTTAATCGTCTTTGAGCGGCAGACCCGTTTGGGGGATATCATCAATACCGGCACGGTGATTGATGCCCAGCCGTCCGTTTCGATGATCGGCAATATCTTCTTCAATAAAGCCCCTCTGCATGACGGAGCCATGATTATTCGGGACGGCAAAATCTATGCGGCAGGGTGTATTCTGCCCCTGACACAAAACAACAGTGCGGTCAGTGCCGAATTGGGTACCCGTCACAGAGCCGCTATCGGCATCAGTGAAAACAGCGATGCCGTTATCGTGGTGGTGTCGGAAGAAACCGGCAATATTTCGATTGCCGTTAACGGTGTTCTGACCAGAGATTATACCAGAGAAACCCTAAATGTGGCATTGGAAGAAATGATTGTGCCGCAAACCAATGAAAAGAGTGACAGAACCCCCATTAACGCCTCAGCAAAAAAGGGAAAAAGGAATGAAAAAAATAAAAAATAAAATCAGCTTCAAGCTCTTTTATAATGATAAGTTCGTCATGTTTTTTTCGGTTCTTGTGGCCTTTATTGCATGGATTTATGTGGCGTCAACCACACAGGAATCCACTATTTTTACGGTGACGGACATTCCGATTCATTTGCCGGAGCTGACCGATGACCTGCGGTATTTCAACGGCGAGGATATGAAAGCCGAGGTCAAAATATCGGGCAACGCCTTGGTCGTGACGAGCATCACGAAGGACGATATTTATATCACGGCAGACGATATTAGTTTTATTCACTCGCCCGGTTCTTATACCATTGATTTGGTGTCTAAGAAAAGCGGGGTCAAGACGGATTATTCTTTTGAATCATCGGTTTCACCGTCCAGTATCAATGTGTTTGTCGACCGCTACGAAGAAGGCAAGGTAATT
>CADCOZ010000085.1 GCA_902803125.1 uncultured Ruminococcus sp. | reverse complement strand
CTTGTGGGCGACACGAAGTTAGTCCCTTTAGGGAGTGCAGGGGCAAAGCCCCTGCTGGGAGGTTTGGAGGGCAAAGCCCTCCAACACACATACTATCGGGTGCGTGTAAGACGGCCGCCGCAGCGGCAGCGATAGGAGGAAGGGTGTTCAACGGCTCGGCCGGAACGGTAATAGTAGTATTCTTTGCCACAACTGAGGCATTGAAGAATGTATTTGGCTGACTGCTTTGTGTGGTCGGAAATGCCCATTTCTTCCATGGAATTGGTGGTGCGAATATGATAGCCGTATAAACGGTTCATGACCGCCGCATATTTCTGAAACAGCGGCCCGTGATTCTGACAGCCCCGACAGGTATGTATCAGTTCATGTGCCAGCGTTTGACGACAGGCTTGTTCCGGTGCGTTCAACAGCACAGCAGACAATTCGATGGTAAAATGCTCCTCTTTCATAATGCATTGGCCAAACCGTTTTTGGGCTCGTCTGTTCACAAGCACATGAGGGGCTATCGTTCGGGCAATCGGCAGGCCGGCCCGAACCGCCTGATCCATGACTTCTAACAACAGTTTATCAAAATCATTCACTGTCTGTTTCATTGAATCCCTCACAGCATGGCCAGTGACGGAAACACCGAACGCCCCATGCGGGTCAGCAATCGGGCGATGCCGTCCTCATCATTGGAGGCCGTTACATAATCTGCCGCCTGCTTTACAGCGTCTGCCGCATTGGACATCGCAATTCCTAAACCGGCATAGCGAAGCATGGGTATGTCATTGGAACCGTCCCCAAAGGCAATACATTCATCTGTACGAATGGCTAACCGGTGCAGAAGCCGATCCAATGCAACAGCTTTGTCTATGCCTTTGGGAACAAGCTCCAGAAAATACGGTTCAGAGGTGAAAATTTCGAGTTTGTCACCAAACCGAGCCTTCAGCACCGGCTCCAGTTCACTGATAACAGCCGGCTCTCCCTGCAAAAGACATTTCATTATATCAAAATTCACCGCCAACGGAAAATCTTTCGTCAGCTGTAAGGTCAGGCCATTGATGCGGGCGGCCTGCTCTGTATACCGATTCACTTGGTGTCCTGCCAGCATGGTGCCGTCCCGATAGGTACCAATCCCCACCGGATAAGGCTGAATCGCCGCATACAGTTCCGGCAGAATCTCCTTCGGAAAGTGACGGCAGAACAGCACCTGACCGGTACGGCCTTCGAGAATACAGCCGCCGTTATAGGCGATGATATAACCGCCAAATTCATTCAGCCGCAGTCTGTCGGCATACGGCTTTATGCTTTCCGGCGGCCGTCCGGAAGCTAACACTACCGTGCCGCCGCTTTTCTGAAATTTAATCAGTTTATTGCGGGTGTTGGCGGTAATCTGCTTACGGGAATCGGTGAGCGTTCCATCAATGTCCAACGAAATCAACTTAAACAGCATAGTACAGCCTCTTTCTGAAAAGAAATCGTGTTGCGGTGGTGATATTATTTCTCACGCCGGCTTCAGCCGTTTCCGAAAAAAACGCCGTGAACAGCCAACAGCGGCACAGTTTTATTGTAAAAAATAAAGCACCTCCCGTCAATAGTATTTATAGAGTATCTTCGGCGGTGGAATCCTATTTTTTTTGTTCTATTCGGAAAATCGAGCTATCATTTATCGGCATTTTGCACAATTTACAAATAATTTCAAAAAATATATTGAAAATTTTTTCTCAGAGTGTATAATTATATATAGTATACAAAGAACCGAAAAAGGTCGTATAGTATATATAACGGAGGTATTGATATGAAACGCAGACAAATAGTATCTATTTTTGCAGCACTGGCTCTGACCGCAGGCTTCTCTGCCCTTTTGACCGGTTGTTCCGGCAAGTCTTACTACGCCATTGCCACAGATAATAACGGCAAGGTAAGCTATCAGATCGTGTCGGAAATCGTCAGTCACACAGAAGGTGAAACCGCCGCTTCCACACCTGCCAGCACCACCACAACAGAAACCACCTCTTCCGAAGCACCCGAAGAATCTTCTGAAGCTCCCGAAGAATCTTCTGAAGCTCCCGAAGAATCTTCTGAAGCTCCCGAAGAGTCTTCCGAAACACCCGAAGAGTCTTCCGAAACACCCGAAGAGTCTTCCGAAGCTCCCGAAGAGTCTTCCGAAACACCCGAAGAACCCTCTGTGGAAAGCGAAGAGCCTTCTGCTGAAACACCGTCCGACGGTGATATTGTCACGGACGAAAATACCCTTGCTGTTATTAAGTTTGAAAAGCCCGATGACTGGGCCGCTGACAATCTTTACCTGAGAGTATATGATGATGATTCCAACAAGAACACCCCTG
>CADCOZ010000084.1 GCA_902803125.1 uncultured Ruminococcus sp. | reverse complement strand
AATCATGTTGATTGAGGTCAAGTCAGCGATTTTTGAAAGGGGGTTTGGGGGAAAACTTTTTTTCGCCAGAAAAAGTTTTCCCCCAACGGGGGTCCAGGGGGAGACCCCCTGGTAGGAGGTTTGGAGGGCAACGCCCTCCAACAGAAAAAGCAGGCGCATCCAAAACGGATGCACCTGCCGAAAGATTATCGTGCATACTCGATGGCACGAGATTCACGAATGATATTGACCTTGATTTGGCCGGGATACTCCACTTCCTCTTCGATCTTTTTACAGATATCACGAGCCAGCAGTACCATGTCATCGTCCTTAATTTTGTCGGGCTTGACAATAATGCGGATTTCACGGCCGGCCTGAATCGCAAAGCAGCGTTCCACGCCATCAAAGGAGGAAGCCACTTCTTCCAGCTTTTCAAGACGCTTGATATAGTTCTCCAAATTTTCCCGTCTGGCACCGGGACGGGCGGCAGAAATGGCATCGGCCGCCTGCACCAAACAGGCAATAATGGTCTTGGCTTCCACATCACCATGATGGGCATGAATAGCGTGAACAACCATTTCACTTTCTTTGTACTTACGGGCAACGTCCACACCAATTTCAATATGGGAACCTTCAATCTCATGATCCAAGGCCTTGCCGATATCATGCAGTAAACCGGCACGGCGTGCCATGGTCGGCTCCAAACCCAGTTCGGAGGCCATCATGCCCGCTAAGTACGCCACTTCCAGAGAATGATCAAGCACATTCTGGCCATAACTGGTGCGGAAGTGCAGCCGTCCCAACAGCTTGACCAATTCGGGGTGAATTCCGTTGATACCGGCTTCGATAATCGCCCGTTCACCTTCGGATTTGATCATATACTCCACCTCTCGGCGGGCTTTCTCGTACATTTCCTCAATTCTGGCCGGATGGATACGGCCGTCGGCAATCAATTTTTCAAGTGTTACACGGGCAATTTCACGCTTGACCGGTTCAAAACAGGACAGCGTAATGGCTTCGGGGGTATCGTCAATAATCAGGTCAACGCCTGTCAGCGTTTCAAGGGCTCGGATATTGCGTCCTTCACGACCGATAATCCTTCCCTTCATTTCATCGCTCGGCAGCGGCACCACCGAAACCGTTGATTCACTGACATGATCAGCCGCTACCCGCTGAATCGCCAGCGAGATAATCTCTCTGGCGGATTTTTCGCACTGTTCCTTGGCCTTCTGTTCATACTCCATAATCTTGACGGCCTTTTCATGAGCCAATTCATCTTCCAGACTATCAAGAATATACACCTTGGCCTGTTCCTGCGTAAAGCCGGAAATTCTTTCGAGTACGTCCATCTGACCTTGTTTCAGCCGTTCGGCTTCTTCCAAACGGTCTTCGGCCGCTTTAATTTTCTGATTCACGACCTCTTCTTTTTTCTCAAGGTTTTCCAGTTTTTTCTCAACAGATTCTTCTTTTTGTTGGATTCTTCTTTCCTGACGCTGCATTTCCTTGCGTCTGTCCGCAATTTCATGTTCGGCATCAGACAGCAGTTTATGAGCTTCGTCCTTACCGGCAATCACGGCCTCTTTTTTAGTGGCTTCTGCCTCACGCTGGGCTTCCTCCACGATTCGTTTGGCTTCTTCTTCTGCCGAGCCAATCTTATTTTCGCCTACTTTTTTTCGATACTGAATACCGATAAAAAAGGCTCCCGTTCCGACTATTCCTGCCACCAGAATAATGATAATAATGGCAACAATAGGTTCCATAATAAACCGACACCTCCTAATTGATTTTGATTTTTGGGCTTTCAAATGTTCCTATACCGCTAAAAATCTATCATCAGCTCAAGGGAGGCCGCAGGGTCATATTGAATTTTTTCAGCCTTTCATTATAAACAGCAAACGCTCCTTTGCCGCACCTTGTCCAAAAACAGGGACAAGTATCAGCGGCGGTAAAATTCAGGTAATATTTGTCAATATCCGCTGCTGAAAACAGCAGGGGATAACATTGAAGATAGCCGTCCGGCGACCTACAGCACCGCCGAACCGCCCCGGTATCGGGAAATATTAAAAGAATATGCCGTCATCTTCTATACGAACAAAAGATGAAAAGATATAAAAAATTCTGCCCTCAACGGCAACCGAATTGAGATGAAAACAGTCAACGGGTATAAAACCGTTTTTCGGCGTAAACACACAAAAACTATATACGCCCATGGACTATTTTATACTAAACCGCTGTATATTGTCAAGATTATTATACAATTTATATAAGAAGTAGCAGATTGTACAGTTTTTTTATCAGTGATTACAGCATATTTCCCTATAAAATTGTCAGCTCATACCAAACCTCAGGGACAGCCACTTGGGGGAACCCCTT
>CADCOZ010000083.1 GCA_902803125.1 uncultured Ruminococcus sp. | reverse complement strand
GCATCAAATTCTGCGGCGGCGTTGCGGAAGAACTCAGCGGCGCTGTCCTCTTTTTCGGCAGTCATCACGGCGGGTTCATCGGCCTTGATCATAACACCGTCCCGCAGCAGGGAAAGCATACCTTCAAAAATGACACACAGACCCTTGCCGCCGGCATCTACCACGCCCGCTCTTTTCAGCACGGGTAACATATCCGGTGTGCGGTTCAGGGCATCGTTGGCGGCAGAAACCACGGAACCGAACACAATGATCGGATCGGATTCTACGTCAGCGGCCACCTGACCGGCTTCATAGGACATTCTGGCCACGGTCAGGATAGTACCTTCCGTGGGGTTCATGACGGCCTTATAGGCGGTTTCTACGCCCAATTTCAGGGCGGCCGCCAAGTCTTTTCCGTCAATTTCCTCTTTGCCTTTTAATCCGTTGGCAATACCCCTGAACAGGAGCGAAAGGATAACGCCGGAGTTGCCTCTGGCCGACTTCAGCATGGCCGAAGCGGCTTCGGAAGCGACTTCATCAATACGCACGGCTGTACTTTCACCGAGTGCTCTGGCGGCGGCCTCAATGGTCATAGACATATTGGTGCCGGTGTCGCCGTCAGGCACAGGGAAAATATTCAGCGAGTTAATTTCTTCCTTCTGCTTAATGATATTATTTGCACCGGATATTAACGCATTTTTGTAGTAAGTACCGTTTATCATTGTTTCTTGCACTTCCTTAATAATTATCTGATTTCAACGATCAGCTTCATCGCTGTTCGTTCAACGCCTTCGATCTCAATACTGGTAAATGCAGGGATACAAATGAGGTCAATGCCCATAGGAGCCAAATAACCTCTGGCCACCGCCACGGACTTCAACGCTTGATTGGTGGCACCTGCGCCAACAGCCTGAACCTCTACACAGCCAAAATCTCTCACCACACCGGCAATTGCACCGGCCACAGAATTGGGTGATGACTTGGACGAAACCTTTAATACTTCCATCTTGTGATCCTCCTGAAATAAAACTACTACGCCTATTATGACATGATAACCATACATTATTATAATATAGGCAAATCCCCTATTATTCAAGTATAGAGTATAAAGAAATTGTTATAATTTTATGAACAATCTATAAAATTTCCATTCTCTTCAAAGCAATTGTCTTTCCCGACCGGTCATCGACCGTAAATTTGATGCAATCCATCTTACAATCCCCTGTGGCGGTTTCAAAACGAACCGGCAGTTTGTCCTTGAACTTCTGGATCGCTAATTCCGGCTTCACGCCTAATACCGAATATTGGGGGCCGGTCATGCCGACATCGGTAATATAGCCGGTGCCTTTTGGCAAAATCTGAGCATCGGCTGTCGGCACATGGGTATGGGTGCCGAAGAAAGCGGAAATGCGGCCGTCTAAATAGTAGGCCAAGGCTAATTTTTCGGCAGTGGCTTCTGCGTGAAAATCCAGCACGATAATTTTCGTGTCGACTTCCTGCAAAATGCGGTCAATGGTCAGATAGGGATCGTTGAGGGCTTCCAAAAACAAACAGCCCATCAGATTGATGACCGTCACACGCCGGTATCCGAAGTCATAGACGGTAAAGCCCCGTCCGGGGGTGGTGCCGTCCGGATAGTTGGCGGGCCGAATCAGAAAAGGAAATAAAAAAAAAAAGGGGTAGCTTTCTTTGCGGCGGAATGTATGGTTGCCGGCGGTAATCACGTCCACACCGCTGTGAAAGAGAAACTCTGCCGAAGCGGGGGTAATACCGTTGCCGTCCGCAGAGTTTTCGCCGTTGGCAATCACCAAATCAATTTGTTCGCTTTTTTTCAGAGAGGGAAGTTTGTCCCGCAAAAACTGACAGCCAATCGTGCCGACAACATCGCCGATGGCAAGAATATTCATTTTATCACCCTTTCATCGTAACATTATAATTGTAGAATTTTTCTGCGTTATTGTCAATCTAAAATCGGAAAAAAACCGTTTTTTTTCGAAAAAAATTTAACATTGACTCTTTACTTTACCCGTTTTTTTATATATTATTATAGTATAAGGGGGTTTGTTCTGATGCGGCCAAAGTTAGAACAAACTTCGTAAAAGAAATGAAAAGGAGATGTTGTTATGTTTTGTCCGAATTGTGGTAAAGAAAACGATGATGCGGTAAGACATTGTCAGAGCTGCGGGTCTTTCATTCCTGACCTGTCTGTTTTAGGGGACAAAACCGCAGGACCGGCGGCCGAAGCCCAGCCGATGACGTATCAGGCACTTTCTAAGGAAAATGTGGACGAAATACAGAGTGACCAGTCCCGCTATCAGGAGTATACAATGGCAGATGTGGCGGCAAAGAAGAGCCACAAAAAGCTGATTATCGCTCTGATTGTGACAGCGTCGGTGTTGGTGCTGGGGGTAGCGGCGTTCTTTATGATTCGCTGGATGATCGGTTCCACCAACATTGGCAAGGTACAGGAAGATCCCACAAAGTATGTGCTGAGTGCTTACCAAACAACCGCTCAAAAAGCGGCCAACAGCAGTGATATCATGCATTCACTGATGGCTCCGCAGACCAACCAGAAAACCACGAAAATGACCATAACGACCGACGGCATGAAAGAAACACAGATTTATGCCATTGACGGCCAGAATAAACGCTTCTATTACTGCACCAGTGTGGAAAATGACAATGCGGTCAGTGGTGCCAACAATCTGACAGATTTTTCCGTGCCGAAAAACGCCTCGGTGGAGTGCTATGCCACACTGGACCGTATGGTCGTCAAAACCACCAGTGATGACAAGACCGCAGATTACTATGTCGACCTGAATAACCTGCGGCAGGATGCCGAAGCCTCTCTGTTTGGGCCGAAGGGCAAGAACGTGTTTGGCATTACGCAGGAAAACTATGACACGGCGATGGACGTTTACGAGTTTGTCTATAACAATCTGCAAAGGGAAGGCGATCCCTTTGGGCTGTCGGCTCTGGGCGAGAAGCTCTGTAAAGACTTTGACGAGTGCGGTCAGGTACAGGCCGCCGAAGAGAAGGCAGATATTGACGGCACAGCCGTGGATGCTTTTGTGGTGACCCATACTTATAATAACACGGATATTGTTACCAGCCTGTACAATGACGTGAGGGATTGGATAAAGAACACCATCAACATCAATCAGGACGTGAATAAGATGATTGATGATGCTCTGTCACGGTATGATGTCAACCAAATGGTCAGCCAGCTGAACAACAGCGGCCAGACGGAAGGTGTAGAGCTTTCCTTCAAGCACTATATCAACAAAAAGGACGATGCCCTGATGCAGACAGAGATTATCCTCAAGAAGGATAATCAGGGTATCAAGCTGACGCTTTGTTTTGGAGCGGATCCGCTCAGCAGTAAGAAAACCTCTTTGAAGCTGGCCACCACAGATGTGGAAGGCCATGAAATGGTAGTGCAGACGGTCACCCTGAGTGACGAAAGCAATACAGCCGAAGAGAAGCTGACAGTTGCTTATGTTGGCTTTGTGGTCAACGGTACCACTTCTTTTGTGAGAAATAAGGCAACGGGTGACTTTACCCTGACGAATGATATGACCATGGCACTGACAAGTGCTTTAGGCATGACGAACATGACAGAAGTTCTTCCGCCCGCAGAAACGTCGGAATCTTCTTCCGCAAATTTCTCTTTCAGCGGCAACCTGAAAACGACAGATGATTCCATGACGCTTACCATTAAACAGCCGATAGCCGGCAGCCAATCAGAAGTTCTGATGGAATACTATGTATCCGCTCAAGCAGAAATCAACGAACTGACCTCCGACAACAACCTGCTCTCCATCACAGAAACCGAACTGCAAAACCTCATGGGCGGTGCCATTACTTTCTAATCTCACAGAATGTTGGAGGGCTTGGGTTTCGCCTGTCGGCTCGGTCAGGGTGCTTTGGTACCCCAAGGGTAACTTCCTTCGGGCGCCTGCGGTCAAGGTGTTCACCGGACACCTGCACTCCCCTTTTCCGGCGAAAAAAGGTATTCAGCCCACTCCCTAAATTCGCTAACTTTTTCTTGCGGAAAGTGTTTAGCCCCCTCCCTGAAAATCACAGACCTTGGCCTGACAATATATCAAATTCAGCTTTCGTGGGTGTCGG
>CADCOZ010000082.1 GCA_902803125.1 uncultured Ruminococcus sp. | reverse complement strand
TTGGACTTGTTTTGTTTCCCTTTGGGAAATCATCGGGAAACCATCAAGGTAAAAGTTTTTCGCAAGCTTTTCAAAGGCTTGCGGAGGCCAGAGGCCAAGCCTTTGGTGGGAGGTTTGGAGGGCAAAGTCCTCCAACATTTAAGGAGGTACTGAGGAATGGATGAGTATGCCGCTTGGAATGCTTTTGTGATGACGGGAAGAGTGAGCGATTATTTGAATTATTGTCGGGTTAAGCTGGGATATCCGCCGGAGGATGCGGCGGAACAAACGGAGGACGATCATGAAAAAGAATACGGAAGGCCTGATTATGATGGAGAGGGTCGTTGGCGATAAGTCAAGACTGCTGACGATTCTGACCAGAGATAATGGGGTTGTCAATTGCTTCGTTCGGAACAAATATCAGCACAACAGCAGTCAAATGCTGGCCACAAGGGAACTGAGTTACGCCCGCTTGAGTATATTTTACGGGCGTAACGCCAATACCTTGGACGAGGCTTCTTTGATACAAACATTTCTTGATATGGAACTGACGGTTTCTCGGGTGTCTTTGATACACTATTTCTTTGAACTGGTCATCAAAACCATTCCGGAACAGTCGGATTCCTCCGAACAGCTGGATCTCCTGCTGAACTGTTTGTACCTTATCAAACAGGGACGGCCGCTTCCTTTGATCAAAACGGTTTTTGAGATTCGCTTTGCCATGCTCGGCGGCTGGATGCCGCACTTGCTCTATTGTGCGGACTGCGGCACCTATGAGGACGAAACCATGCATTTTTACTACGAAGATAATATCCTTCGCTGTTCAAAGTGTCATGGGGAGGGACTGTATTGTTCCTTATCAAAAGGGGCTTTGGCGGCGTTTCGCTATGTGGTTTTTGCGGACCCGAAAAAGATTTTTTCCTTTCAGGTGTCACCGGACTCTTTTCGGCAATTGTCGGATTGTGCGGAAAAATACATAACTTCCATTGTATCCATTCCTTTGGGTACGCTGGATTATTATCATAAATACTTACCGCCGGATCCTACGCAAACAACCTGAAGGATTAAGAGCCGCCAATCACTTTTAACATGACATTCCGTGCAGTCAAAGCACAGCAAATTTTGAAAAGGGGCTGAATACTTTTTTTGCCGGAAAAAGTTTACCCCCAAGCGGTTGACGGAACAAAATCGGTTTCCGTGCGGTAATAGAAAAATATTTGTTTCCATTGAGAAAGAAGGGAAAACCATTACTATGAAAAAAGATTTTCAGGCCTTGGAATTAGATAAAGTATTGATGCTGTTAGCAGAACAGACTTCCTTTGAAGAGGCCCGACAAATGGCTTTGTCGCTGGAGCCGTCAGAGGGCTTGTTCGAAGTCAAAGAACTCCTGCAGGAAACGTATGATGCCCATGCGTTGGTGGGACGGTTCGGCTCACCGGCTTTCGGTAATTTACATAACATGACCAATGCCCTGCGGCGAGCCGAAGCCGGTGCCGTTCTGACCACCTTGGAACTGCTGCGTTCGGCGGCTCTTCTGCGGACGATCCGCACCGTGATAGAATGGCGTGACAAGTCAGCGTCCATTGAAACGGCGTTGGACAGACGCTTTAATGCACTGGTGCCGCAAAAATATCTTGAAACCAAAATTACTTCCGCTATCCTGTCCGAAGAAGAGATAGCGGACAACGCTTCGCCGGAATTGGCTTCCATTCGCCGCAAGTTAGCCGCCGCCGCCGCCAAGGTGCGGGAACGGCTGGATTCGCTGATTCGCTCGGCCTCTATGCAGAAGTATTTGCAGGACAGTATTGTCACGATTCGAGGCGGGCGTTATGTGGTGCCGGTCAAAGCCGAATGCCGTGCTTCTGTGCCGGGTTTGGTGCATGACACCTCCGCCAGCGGAGCCACGGTCTTTATTGAACCGATGAGCGTTGTTGAAGCCAACAACGAAATACGCATTCTTCACGCCAAGGAACAGGCAGAAATTGACCGCATTTTAGCGGAACTGTCCGCAGAACTGGGAGCGTGTGCGGACAGTATTTGCGACAGCTACCATATGCTGACAGAATTGAATGTCATCTTCGCCAAAGCCCACTTGGCCTATAAGATGAAAGCGGCTTTGCCGGTGATGAACAACAGCGGCAGAATTATCCTGAAAAAAGCTCGTCACCCGCTGATTGCCGCCGATAAAGTCGTGCCGACAGATGTAGAACTCGGCGGGTCTTTCGATACCTTAGTGGTCACGGGTCCCAATACCGGCGGCAAAACGGTGTCGCTGAAAACAATTGGCCTGCTGACATTGATGGCGATGTGCGGCTTGATGGTGCCGGCGGCTGACAACAGTGAACTGTCGGTCTTTGACCATGTACTGGTCGATATCGGCGATGAACAGAGCATAGAACAGTCCCTATCCACCTTTTCGGCTCATATCACCAACATCAAACGCATTTTAGAAGAAGCCGATGACAAGAGTTTAGTGCTGATTGACGAACTGGGAGCCGGCACCGATCCTGTGGAAGGGGCCGCTTTAGCGATTGCCATTTTGGAAAAACTGCGTCAGCAGGGTGTCAAGATGGCGGCCACGACCCACTATGCTGAATTAAAAAGTTTTGCCTTAGATACGGACGGTGTAGAAAATGCCTGCTGTGAATTTGATGTTTCCACCCTGCGGCCTACCTATAAACTGCTGATTGGAATGCCCGGCCGTTCCAATGCCTTTGCCATTTCGGAACGTCTCGGCATTTCTCCGGAAGTGGTGGAACGAGCCAGAGTGTTGGTTTCTCACGAGAATACACGGTTTGAATCGGTGGTGCAGAAATTAGAGGAAAGCCGTCACGAACTGGATCAGCGGATGGCCGAAGTCGAAGCGGTTAAAGCCGCAGCCGAAGCCGAACGCCAACAAGCGGCGACCGAAGCGGAGGAAGCCCGCCGTCAGCAGGAAAAGGAATTGGAAAATGCCCGCCTTCAGGCAGAAAACATTATTGCAAAGGCACGGTCACAGGTATATGGCGTATTGGATGAACTGGAGGCCATACGCAGAAAAAAAGAAGTCACGCCCGAAGAAAAAGCCAAACTCAAGGCAGATATCCGACAGATGGAAGAAGCCGCCGACCCGGTGCAGGCTCGTCAGCAGGAAGATTATCGCCTGCCAAGACCGCTGAAGCCCGGCGACAATGTATTGATTTTTGACATTGATAAAAAAGCGGTGGTGATCGAAGCCGGTCAGGACAGTGCCTTGGTGCAGGCGGGTATTATCAAAACAAGGGTGCCGCTGAGTAATTTGCGGCTGTTAAAAGACAGTCATGTCACGGCACCGCTCAGAAGTACGACCCGTACCGTTCGCAGTGATGTGAAACGTACCGCTTCCACAGAAGTAGATGTTCGTGGCGAAGTGGTTCTCGATGCCCTGATGGATGTGGACAGGGCGATTGATGCCGCAATCATGCAGGGACTGCACCAGATCACGATTATTCACGGCAAGGGAACCGGTACCCTGCGGCGGGAAATTCAGGCACATCTCAAAAAGCACCCGTCCATTCGTTCCTTCCGTTTGGGTGTATTCGGTGAAGGCGATGCCGGCGTAACCGTGGCAGAACTGAAGTAGTAAATGCTGACTTCCTCCTCCAAAGGGGGGGACTCTGTTCATACCAAAGTCAAATATAAGAAAAGATTTACCAAAAGGTCAGAGGAACTTTCCGGCGAAAGTCCCCTGACACCCCTCAAAGTTTTGATATGGAGATTTATCGAAAATCGGAGAAAATAATGTTCCATGAGGTCAACACAGCGAATTTAGGGAGGGGGTTTGGGGGAACCCCTTTTTTCGCTAG
>CADCOZ010000081.1 GCA_902803125.1 uncultured Ruminococcus sp. | reverse complement strand
TTATGAACGGCAACGGCCATCGCTTCCTTGTGGTCTTCATGCAGGGTGAGCTGTTCGTTGTAGCTGTGCCACAAGAAGATGGAGTAATCCATCGTAACGGCCAGCTGAAGTACAGCGGACAGGGCCTTGGTGATATAGGATATTTCTCCGAGGAAAAAATTGGAACCGAGGTTCAGCAAAATCATCATGCCGATAGAAAGAAGAAAGATGAACGGGGCCAGCCATGAATCCAACAGCAACAGCATGGCGATGGTGGCCAGTAATACCGCTATGGCCACATAGACAGGTTCTTCCGATTCGCAAAGATCCTTCAGATCCGTTACCAGTGCCGACATTCCCGAAACAAAGCATTGTTCGCCGGCTATCGAGCGTATGTTTCTGATGGCCTCCATGGTGATATCTGCGGATGTGGCACTGTCAAAAAAGACAGCCATCAGTGTGGAATGGTCTGTGTTAAAGGCCTTGTAAACCTTTTCGGGCAGCATTTCCATCGGTACGGTAATATCGGCGATGCTGTCGTACCAGATGACCGTTTCAACGTGTTCCACCTGTTCAATCTTGTCCTTGAGTGCGGACACATCTTTGGCCGGCATATTCTCAACGATGATAAAAGAAAAGGCTCCTTTGCCGAATTCGTCCATCAGTTCCTTCTGCCCGACAACGGTGTCCATCTCTTCGGGCAGGTAGTCGAGCATATCATAATTGACTCTTGTGCAGAAAAAGCCGATGACCGCCGGAATCATCAGCACAAGGGTGATGATCAGTATCGGTATGCGGCCTTTAACAATGGTTCTTGCGAGTTTCACGGGATAATAGCCTCCATTTCAAAGTAATCTGTGTCAATGGTATCGGGATATTGGTTCTTGATGATTTTGACCGTTCTTCTGACTCTGTATTATATTTCTGAAAAATAAAAATGAAAATAGGCAGAAAAAAACCCGTGTCTGTTTTTCAGACACGGGACAAAAAATGTCTATCCGATGGCGGGGGCTTCGGTACAGCGGCTGATCAATTCATCTGTCAAACCGTGATACAGTTCGCATAAACGGGAGATGAACCGCTGGGCATCGACCTCCATTTTTTTGTCAAGCCAGCTTATGACAAGACCGAAGCATTCGCATTTAATCACACGGCTGATGATCTCTTTGTCAAAATCATCAATGGATCGTTCTTTCATCAGGGTTTCGCTGTAGGAATCAACAATATAATCACAAACTTTCCATAGATTTTGTTCAAAAATACTGCGGTTGACGGAGTTGTATATATGCAGTATCGCCTTTTTATTTTTCGATGCGAAATCGGACACGGCCATCAGAGCGGTTTCAGCCGATTCAATCGTCGGATAATCGGTAATGATTCTGTCGGCCTCCTCCTGTACCATTTCTTCTATCAGAGCCGGAAGATCATGGTAATGATAGTAGAACGAATTGCGGTTGATGCCGCATTCTTCCACGATCATTTTCACGGAAATTTGGGTAAGGGGTTTCTGTTCCAGCAGTGAAAGAAAGGTTTTCTTTATCAGGTCTTTGGTAAGATTTGTCAAGGTGTCATCTCCTATTTTTTTGCCAAGCACATTACGCTGATCTCTTTGGCCGCTTGTTTCGTGTGGTGTGATGGTTATTTGCATGAAGATATTCTGATACATTGTTTTTCTCTAACATAAATGAACAACAAAATCATCATACTCACTATAATGCGTACCTATAGAAAAAGTCAAGAACCACACGGCAATTCATTTTGTTCCGACAGGCAAGACGCAAAGCCCTCCCACATTCAGTGAGGTGATTTATGGCAAAATCTGATTGAGCAAGAAATTTTCCACTTCCTTCTGCGTGGAAAAAGTCATCACTTTTTCGGCAATTTCATCTGCTTTGGCTTTTGTCCAGCCGGCAATACATTTGCGAACCCTCAGCACGCTGGTGGCCGCAACGGTAAAATCCGTCAGACCGAAGGATATCAGCAAAGGAATGATTTTGGGGTCGGCGGCGGCCTCTCCACACATACTGACGGGAATATGACAACGATTGGCCGCCTCAATGATATTTTTGATGATACGCAAAACGCTTGGCTGATAAACCGAACACAAATAAGCAGTTTCATCGCTGTTTCTGTCGGCAGAAAGAGTATAGCTGATCAAATCGTCGGTACCGATAGTGAAAAAGTCGCATTCTTTTGCCAGACGGTCGGCCATAATTCCCGATGCGGCCGTTTCGGTCATGATGCCGACCTTGATGTTTGCATCAAACGCAAGCTGTTCGGCGGCCAGCTCCGCTTTGCAGGCTTCTACCAAGGCTTTGCCCTCTCTGACTTCTTCCACACAGGAAATCAGCGGGAACATGATGCGGATTTGTCCAAAAGCACTGGCCCGCAAAATGGCACGAAGCTGTGTTTTGAACAGATCACGGTGCTTCAGCGTATAGCGAATAGCTCGAAAACCCATGAGGGGATTTGGCTCATTGGCTAAACATAGAGAAGGCATTTCATTTTCACCGATGATATCCAGCGTGCGGATATACAGCGGCTTGTCTTTCAGAATGAGGGCGGCTTTTTGATAGGCCTTGAATTGTTCCTCCTCGGTGGGTACAGAGGTTTTGCCCATGAACAGCCATTCTGAATGGAACAGCCCAACCCCTTCGCAGTCACTCTCCAGCACCCTGACAGCATCGTCCGGTTTATTGATACTGCAAAGCAGACCATAGGAGGTGCCGTCTGCTGAAACAGTAGGCTTGCCGCGGAATGGTTCCAACTCCCGGCGATCTTTCATCTGTTTTTCCCTCTTGGCGGCAAAACTCTGTCAAGCGGCCGTATTCGGTGAAATCACAACATCGCCCCGACTGCCGTCCACAGCGGCAATAGCCCCGTTGGCGGCTTCAGCCAGAAGATTCGGCACATTCATCACTGCGGGAATCTCCAGCACTCTGGCCAGAGCGGCACTGTTGGAAAGAATGCCGCCGTGTTCGGTCAGAAGGCCGACAATGTTTTCCTTTGGGATACACGCCATGAGAGACGGCGTAATTTCTGAAGCACACAATACGGTACCGGCAGGAATATCCTGTAGGTTTGGCTCACTGACCTTCAACAGAATACGGAGCAGGCCGTTTCTGACATCACGAATGTCAGCGGCTCTCTGTCGGGTAAGCTCGTCTTCTGAAGAGGTGAAGATATCCACAAATTTGTCACAAAGACATTCAAAAGCGGCCTCTGAACAGTGACCCTCTTGAATCAGCTTTTCCACCTCTTCCTGTAAATAAGGGTCTTTGACGATATTGATATGTCCCAGCAAAATTTTGGCTTCTTCTTTGCCGGCCGTTACACTTAATGTATAGGCTTGCTGGACGGTATTTTTGCAAAATTGTTCCACGGCCTCGTGAAAACGGACACTTTCGGCTAAGGGATCTGTTGGTGTATGGGGGATATAGTCCAGCGAACACGGTTCTATCCGATAGATTTTTCCGATGCCCACACCGCTTGAAACACCGATTCCTTTCATCAAACTCACCTCTTTGCTGATGTTTCAACCATTCATTTCAACGGTCTTTTCTCCTGATTATATTATAAAAAATACTCATCGGTTTGTCAATTGCATTCGGTATTTATTAAGAAAAACGATGTTTTATCAAATAGCATGAACATTCTTAATCGTCAGCGACAAACACATTTGTTGTTATTTTTATAACAGATTATAGATGTGAGGAGTCTTTTCTCCTCCAACGGCCATTGGGTTTGACCGTTGGAG
>CADCOZ010000080.1 GCA_902803125.1 uncultured Ruminococcus sp. | reverse complement strand
CCAAAACCATTGAAATCACCATCAAAAATACCGACCGTTCCCTTGGCACGGCCTTTGGTTCTGCCATTACCGCCGCACACGGCGACACCCTGCCGGAAGATACCTATCGGGTCATCTGTCACGGGTCGGGCGGTCAGAGTTTCGGTGCCTTCATTCCCAAGGGGCTGACCCTTGAACTGAGGGGCGACAGCAACGACTACTTCGGCAAGGGGCTTTCCGGCGGCAAGCTGATCATCTATCCGCCCGAACACTCCCCGTTCAAAGCCGCTGAGAATATCATCATCGGCAACGTGGCTCTGTATGGAGCCACCGGCGGCAAGGCTTTCATTAACGGTGTGGCCGGCGAACGCTTCTGCGTCAGAAATTCCGGTGCCACAGCGGTAGTGGAAGGTGTCGGTGAACACGGCTGTGAATACATGACCGGCGGCACCGTGGTAATTTTGGGACGCACCGGCAACAATTTTGCGGCCGGTATGTCGGGCGGTGTAGCCTATGTACTGGACGAACACCATCATTTATATAAGCGTCTGAACAAGGAATTAGTGGAATGTTCCGAAGTATCCGCACAGGAGGATATCGACCTGCTGAAGGCTCTGATGGCCGAGCATATCGCCGCCACCGGTTCCGAAAAGGCACAGGAGATTCTGACGCATTTTGAAGATTATCTGCCGAAGTTCAAGAAGGTCATTCCGCATGATTATCGCATCGTTACGCAGGCCATTACGGCACATAAAAAGAGCGGCATGGATGACGAACAGGCAAAAATCGCAGCTTTTTATGAGCTGATTCAGTCCAAGGAAGAGGAGAGAGAATAATGAGCAGTCCTTTTGGATTTATGGAGCATGACCGCAAGGAGGCCACCTCCAGTCCTGTCACGGAACGCATTCAGCACTTTAAGGAATTTCATACGCCCCTGTCCGAAGCGGATCAAAAAACACAGGGAATGCGGTGCATGAACTGCGGTGTGCCGTTTTGTCAGTCCGGCATGAAAATCAGCGGCATGATTACCGGCTGTCCGCTGAATAACCTGATTCCGGAATGGAACCATCTTGTCAGCCTTGGGGCTTGGAAACAGGCTTACCAACGGCTGAAGCTGACCAATAATTTTCCCGAATTTACAGCAAGGGTCTGTCCGGCTCTCTGTGAAAAAGCCTGTACCTGCGGAGCAAACGGTGATCCGGTCACGGTTCGTGCCAACGAATACGCCATTATTGAAGCCGCCTATCGGGAGGGACTGGCACGTCCTCAGCCGCCTGCCGTGCGTACCGGCAAAACGATTGCTGTCATCGGCTCCGGTCCTGCGGGACTGGCCGCCGCTGACCAGCTGAACCGCCGCGGTCACAGTGTGACGGTCTTTGAACGCTCGGACAGAGTCGGCGGCCTGCTGATGTACGGTATCCCGAACATGAAACTGGAAAAGCACATCATCAGCCGCAAAATTGACATTATGCAGGCGGAAGGCATTACCTTTGTGACCAATGCCAATGTCGGCAAAGACGTTCCCGCCGAAGAGATTTTAGCCAAGTTTGACAGAGTGATTTTAGCGGGCGGTGCTTCCCACCCCCGTGATATTGCCGTCAGCGGCCGAACGGCCAAGGGCATTTACTTTGCCGTGGATTTCCTGAAATCGACCACCAAAGCCCTGCTCGATAACGGCTTGCAGGAAGGCACCTATATCAGTGCCAAAGACAAGAATGTCATCGTCATCGGCGGCGGTGACACCGGCAACGACTGTGTCGGCACCTGTGTGCGGCACGGTGCCAAGAGTATTCTCCAGCTGGAGATGATGCCCAAGCTCCCCGAAGAAAGAACACCCGATAACCCGTGGCCGGAGTATCCCCGTGTCTTTAAGACGGATTACGGTCAGGAAGAAGCCGCCACTGTTTACGGCACTGACCCAAGAGTGTTCCAGACAACCGTGAAAGAATTTTTATCCGATGAAAACGGCAGCCTGACCGGAGCGGTACTGGTCAAACTGAAAGCAGAAAAGAACCCCGAAACCGGCCGTCTTGTCATGACGGAAGAAGAAAACAGTGCGTATACGGTCGAAGCGGATTTAGTGCTGATTGCCGCCGGCTTTTTGGGCAGTGAAAGTTATCTGACCGATGCCTTTGGCGTAGCAACAGATGCCAGAACCAACGTGTCAACGGCTGTCGGTTCACACCGAACCAACAACGAAAAGGTCTATACCGCCGGCGATATGCATATCGGACAGTCCCTTGTGGTCAGAGCCATCCGTGAAGGACGGGACTGTGCCAAGGAGATCGATGCCGACCTGATGGGCTATACCAATCTGTAAGGAGATGTTACCGTGGAAATCAACCGTAACTTTGACAATCTTGTGCCAAATTATCTGTTTGCAGATGTGGCCAGAAAAACGAATGAATACGCCGCCGCCCATCCCGAAAAGGAAATTATCCGTTTGGGCATTGGTGACGTAACCCTGCCGCTGTCCTCTGTGGTAGTGGATGCCATGCAGAAGGGCTGTGAGGATCTGCGGTATCAGGAGAGCTTCAAAGGCTACCCCGAATATGAAGGTTATGACTTTGTGCGGCAGGCCGCCGCCGATTATTACAAGAGTTTCGGAGTCAGCGTTTCCCCCGATGAGATATTCATCTCAGACGGTGCAAAATCTGACTGCGGCAATATTGGCGATATCTTTTCCCGTGACAATACCGTACTGATCCCCGACCCGGTCTATCCCGTTTATGTCGATGCCAACATTATGGCAGGCCGAAAAATTGTGTATGCCGCCTCTTCCGCCGAAAATCATTTCTTAGCCATGCCCGACAAGCACATTCACGCCGATATTATCTATCTCTGTTCGCCCAACAATCCCACGGGAGCCGCCTATAATGCCGAACAGCTCAAAGAATGGGTCAGCTATGCCCTCGAAAACGATGCCGTGATTCTGTACGATGCGGCATATGAAGCCTTTATTCAGGACGATCTGCCCCGCTCCATTTTCAGCATTGACGGAGCCAGAGAATGTGCCATTGAATTATGTTCCCTGTCGAAAACTGCCGGTTTTACCGGTGTCCGCTGCGGCTATACGGTCATTCCCAAGGAACTGAAGCGAAACGGCCACAGCCTGCACGACCTCTGGTACAGACGGCAGGCCACCAAGTTCAACGGTGTTTCATGGGCTGTACAGTGCGGAGCGGCGGCTGTTTTCAGTCCCGAAGGACAGCGTCAGTGCCTTGACAACATCCATTACTATCGGCAGAATGCCCGCATTTTATCGGAATTGCTGGACAGTCTCGGTTTTTACTATACCGGCGGCAAAAACTCTCCCTATATCTGGCTACAGTGTCCGAACCATATGGACAGCTGGACATTCTTTGACTTCCTTCTTGACAAAGCCGCTGTTGTCGGCACTCCCGGTTCCGGCTTCGGCGAATGCGGCCAAGGCTACTTCCGCATGACCTCCTTCAACTCCCACGAAAAAACCCTCGAAGCCGCCCAACGCATTAAAACCCTCTTTTCCTAAATCTCAGGCCAGATACCTTGGGGGAACCCCTTTTCTGGCGAAAAAAGGGGTTCCCCCAAACCCCTTCCCGAAATTCGCTGACTTGACCTCAGACCAACTATTTTGGGGAATCCTTCCCTAAAACCTCTGTGTTTTGTTGGAGAAAATATACAAAAAATCCCGATGCATCCGCCTGAAAAGCGGTCAGCATCGGGATTATTCTATGTTCGTGTTTGATGAAAAACTTAAGACATCATCAACACAAAAGTTTTTCGCAAGCTTTTCAAAGGCTTGTGGGCGACACGAAGTTAGTCCCTTTAGGGAGTGCAGGGGTAAAGCCCTCCAACATTAGTCCTCCAACACTCAGGTGTTTTTTTGGCGGATGATTTGTTCAAGCTGGGCTTTGGAGAAGCGGTGCTTTTTTTTGCAGAAGTGGCAGATGGCTTCGGCATAGCCTTTTTCGTCCGCTAAGGAACGAATTTCGTCATCGCTCAGCGTAATGAAGGCATCAATAATTTTATCACGGCTGCACGAACAGGCATACCGCAAGGGCGTTTCGTCCAATATTTCTACCTCAAACCCGTGCAAAGCCGTGCGGCAGATATCTTCCATGCTCATGCCTTTGGCTAACATGGTGGTCATCGGTTCAAGCGCCGCCGCATTTTTTTCGATTTGGTCAATCGTGGCTTCGGTGGCTCCCGGCAAAAGCTGTATCAGCAAACCGCCCGCCAATAAAACCTGATGGTCTTCTTTGTCCATCAAAACCCCTAAGGCACATACCGTTGGAATCTGTTCGCTGGTGGCATAATAATTCGTGATGTCCTCCGCAATTTCGCCGGAAATCAACTGAACCTGTCCGAGATAGGGTTCACCCGTGCCATAGTCCCGCATCACATTCAAAATGCCCGTTTTGCCAACGGCTTTGCCAACATTTAATTTGCCGTTCGGATAGTATTCTGTCGGACAGTCCGGATTCTGTACATATCCTTTCACGTTTCCGTGGCTGTCGGCCACGGCAATTACCGCACCGGTTTCGCTCTCATCTCCCTTGATGCGAAGGGTCACACTGGCTTTATCCTGCTTCAGCTGTGCCCCCATGATGGCGGCGGCGGTCAGCAAACGCCCCAATGCGGCTGTGGCTACAGGAGAAGTCAGGTGCAGTCTGGCACCCTTATATACCAAGTCGGTGGTGTCGGCGGCACAAGCCATGACCGCACCGTCGGAGGTAATACAGCGGATAATTCTATCATTACTCATGGTTCTTCATCTTCCTTACTACAAATATTTCTCTTTGGCTGGTCGGCGTGGGAGCGGAAAATGTCAGTTCTTCATACACCGCTTCTGTCACCAAACCCGCCTGTTGGAGCATGGCGTTCATTTCTGCTTCGGTATAGGCTTTTTCCGAAAACTGTTCGGTATACCGCCGCCAGCGGTTCCCGTCCGGCTCGAAAAAATCCAAGGTAATGACCACTTCATGCCCCTGCTCAAAATAATTATTCTGCCATGCACAAAACACTGACGGCGTATCATAGATAAAACAGTTATCGCCCAAAATGTGCCGGTGCTTATATATCGTGTTGCAGTCGAATACCAGCAGTCCGTCTTGCTCTAAATATTTCGCTATCTGCCGGAAGGTTTGTGTCACCTCTTGTGCAGAGGCCAAATGGTTCAGGCTGTCCAGTGTACAAATACAGGTATGAATGGAGCCGTATAACGTCAGATGCTGCATTTTTTGGCATAAAAACAGGGTCTGACGGCCGTCCTCCATGAATTTCTGCTGTGCCATCGTCAGCATTTCGGAAGAAGCATCGGCTCCGAAAATATCCACGCCCCGCCGATGCAGAGCCAGCGTTAAACTGCCCGTGCCGCAGGCTAAATCAAGCGTCAGACCCGCTTGATGGCCGTGCCGCTGAAACAGCGACAACAGATAGTCAGCCCGCTCTTCATAGCCGACATTCTGCGTCAGGGCATCGTAGTATTCCGCAAAATAAGCATATCCGCTCACGCTGTTCCGTCTTCCCCTTTCAAACGCTGTATGGTCAGCATATAACCGTCACTGCCGTAGTGCAAAGCCCTATTGACACGGCTGATGGTGGCGGTACTCGCTCCTGTCCGCTCCACAATCTCTGTATAGATTTCACCGGACTCCAACATTTTCGCTACCGCAAACCGCTGTGTCATCGCCTTGATTTCAGGAACCGTACACAGGTCATCAAAAAAAGCATAGCATTCCTCTACCGTTTTTAACGTCAGTATGGCCTGAAATAAGGCATCTGTATTTCTGCTTTTAATCTTTTCGTTCATTCCTCAAACCTCCCCGCAGGCATCCTCTTTTGCTACACCATTTTATCATATCAAAGTATAAAAGTAAATAACTATTTCCGTCTGTTTTGAAAAAACATTCTCATTATATTCATAAATTTTAGGACGTGCAGTTTTGCCATCCCGTCAGAGAGAATCTCTCTGCCGCCGCTACAGGTTTTTTATTAACATTTCATGAAATTTTTGGATAAATTGCACAAAATAGAGAGAAATAATTCCCGTAAATCTCCTGAAGAAAATCATAAAAACGATTGATTTTTTGACGAAGCTATGCTATAATACAGGAAACTAAAACAAAGGAGGCTATACGATGGCTTATAAGATTACAGATGAATGCATTGCCTGCGGTGCTTGTGCCGGTGAATGTCCTGTTGGTGCTATTACCGAAGGTGACGGCAAGTACGAGATCGATGCAGATGCTTGTCTGGACTGCGGTTCCTGTGCAGGCGTATGTCCTGTTGGAGCTCCTGTCGCTGAGTAATGAACAGCATAGTCCCGAAGCCGGTGTGACACGTTCGCACCGGCTGTTATTTTTGTCTTTTTTCGCAAAGACCCGTTTGACAGCTCTCCTTTGTGACCATACTGTTGGTACCAACTTTATGGAGGTGTCATTGTGCTGTTCAATAAAGTAGAGATCTGCGGGGTCAATACCAACACGCTTCCCGTTCTGAGCGAAGCCCGCAAGCAGGAGCTTCTGCGGCTGATTCAAAACGGTTCACCGGCCGAAAAGCAAAAAGCCCGTCAGGAAATGATTGAAGGCAACCTGAAATTGGTGCTGAGTGTGATCCAACGGTTTGCCAATCGGGGCGAAAATCCGGACGATTTATTCCAAGTCGGGTGCATCGGGCTAATCAAGGCCATTGATAATTTCAACTGTGACAAAGAGGTTCGCTTTTCAACGTATGGTGTACCGATGATTATCGGAGAAGTCCGGCGTTACCTGCGGGACAACAACACGGTACGGGTCAGCCGTTCCCTGCGGGATACCGCCTATCGTGCGATGCAGTATAAAGAATCCTTTCTGGCCGAACACGATCGGGAACCAACGGTGGAGGAAATTGCCAATGCTTTATCTCTGCCCAGAGAAAATGTGGTCATCGCCTTAGAAGCTATGGTAGAACCGGTTTCACTCTATGAACCGGTCTATACAGACGGGTCGGATACGATTTATGTCATGGATCAGATTGGCGACCACAACGACGACAAAAACTGGGTGGACGAAATCGTCCTGAAAGAAGCCATTCGTTCCCTCAGCGACAGAGAAAAGCGGATTTTATCCCTGCGGTTCTTTCAGGGCAAAACCCAAACAGAGGTAGCCGAAGAAATCGGTATCAGTCAGGCGCAGGTGTCCCGACTGGAAAAGACCCTTCTGCACAAGATTAAAAAAGAATTGTAATGCTTCAAAAACTCCTTTGAAAAAGCTGTCACCAAGAACCGGTGTTCGGCGTAATATGGAATGTAATCCATCAAAGGAGGAAGAGATTATGTGTAACAATGGTTTCTTTGGCAACAACAGCTGTGCTTGGGTGATTCTTCTGATCATCATCCTTTGCTGCTGCGGCAATAACGGCGGCTGCGGCTGTGGCTGCAACGACAATAATAACTGCGGCTGCGGCTGCTAATCGTTTGACAAATACGCCGAAACGGTTCGGTCAACGCTATTGAACCAACGCTGAAAGCCTTGACGGTTTCCGTATCCTGAGCGTGAAAATCCGCTGTTCCTACAGCTTTTTACACGTTCAGCCGGTTCGGACTATGAACCGTTTCGGCCCTTGTACAAAAAAATTCAACTCGTCCAATCACAAAACCTCAATGCGGTTCCGATTCTTTTCGGAAGGCATTGAGGTTTTTTCGTTACAGCATATCAGCGGCAGAAAGGTATCAAAGAGCAGCACCGTTCTCGATATCGGTCAAGAGGTCAACTCTACGCTGATGGCGGCCGCCTTCAAAAGGTGTGGCCAAGAAGATATCCACCAAGGTATTGGCCAATTCAAAAGAAACAACATTCTGTCCCATGCAAAGCACATTGGCATTGTTGTGCCGTCTGGTCATTTCTGCCAGCATTTCATTGGTACAGACAGCGGCACGGATTCCCTTGACTTTATTGGCCGCCATAGACACACCCAAACCTGTGGTACAGCAGATAACACCGTAATCACACGTTCCATCTGCCACCGCTTTGGCGGCGATATAGGCAAAACGGGGATAATCGACCGATTCTTTACTGTAACAGCCGAAATCCTCATAGGCTATCCCTTTTTCTTCCAAGTGTTTTTTGATGGACTCCTTCAATTCAAAAGCACCGTGGTCTGATGCTAACGCTATTTTCATAGGATATCTCTCCTTTCGAAATCATCATGTTGAGGTTGTCTTTTTATCTTTCCGTTCCCGTTCAGCCTGCGGAATGCGAAGGTAGACAGGCATCAGGGTGTCTGAGGTACACAGGCAGTTCTGAGCGGCCAGCTGTTCGGCGGCTTTGGCCGTTCCGTAGGCGTGTTGGTAACGAATATTCATCGGTGTCAGAACAGCAGAAGGTACCCGTCCGTTAAAAGCGTTCCGGCACAGTTCTGCCCCGTCACCCACTAAATAGACGACTTCGTTGGTATAGGTCTGTAATGCCTGACAAAGCTCCTCGATGGACAAAGCTCTGTCCGGTGTCAGGCGTTCGGGCTGTCCGTCATGCAGACGGAACAGGGCGTTATAGACCTGCGAACAGCGGGCATCCATCACGGCACAAACGACACCGTTCGGATACGGCAAGCCGTAAGCCATCGCCGCCAAGGTCGATACGGCGGCACAGGGTTTATCCTGCGGCAGGCTCAAGCCTTTGACGGAAGCAACCCCGATACGGATACCGGTAAACGAACCGGGACCTGCATTGACCGCCAACAAATCTATCTCGCTGAGTGTGGAAGCCGTCATGGACAAGATCGTTTCTATCATCGGCATCAAGGTTTGGCTGTGGGTCGTTTTGACGTTCAGGAAAAACTCGCCCAGCAGAAAACCGTCTTGTACCACCGCCGCCGATACCGGTGCGGCCGACGTATCAATCGCTAATATTTTCATGCGGTGCCGACCTCCTCTATGGTGATGTCCCGTTCCGTGTCGGACACACGGGAAATCGTAATATTGATTCTCGGTTCCGGCAGGAACGGTTCAATGTTTTCGCTCCATTCAATCAGCATCACGCCGGTATCCTGATAATCAAAGAAGCCGGTGGAATACAGGTCGTCATAGGAAGTAATGCGGTACATATCAAAATGGTACAGCCAACAGCGGCCTTGATAGGCATTGACCAAGGCAAAGGTCGGACTGGAAACCCCGTCCTGAATGCCCAGGCCTCTGGCCAAGCCACGGGCAAAGGCGGTTTTTCCTGCACCCAGTCCACCAAACAGGGCAATCACTTCCGTTCCTTTGAGGGTCTTTGCCATCTGTTCGGCTATGGCTTCTGTCTGCTGTTCCGAAGTACTGCGTAATTGTTGCACTGTTTGTTCTCTCCTATCAGAAAAGTCCCGTGATTTTGCCGTCGGCATCGACATCAATTTTCTCGGCGGCCGGCACCTTCGGCAGACCGGGCATTGTCATGATATCGCCTGTATAGACTACCACAAAGCCGGCTCCGTTGGACAGTCTGGCATCACGCACCGTGATGTTGAAATGCTGAGGTTTTCCCAGCAGGGTCGGGTCGTCCGACAGGGAATACTGCGTTTTGGCCACGCAAACCGGCAGATCCTGTACATCGAGCTTTTCTATTTCGGCAATCGCTTTTTCGGCGGCGGTCGTGTAGGTGACCCCATCGGCCCCGTAAATCTCACGAGCCACGGTTCCGATTTTCTCTTTCAGCGACAGGGACAGCGGATACAGCGGGTGGAAATCCGAGGGCTTTTCTGTGGCCGCCACCACTTTTTCCGCCAATGCTTTGCCGCCTTCGCCGCCCTTGGCAAAGACTTCCGACAGGGCAAAATCTGCCCCTAAACTGCGGCCGTAGTTTTCGATAAAGGACAGTTCCGCATCGGTATCGGCACCAAAGCGGTTGATGGCCACCACCACCGGCACACCGTACTTGTGCATATTGCTGATGTGAACGCCTAAATTAACAATGCCTTTTTCAAGGGCTTCTAAATTTTCACTGCCTAAGGCGGTTTTCGGCACACCGCCGTTATACTTCAAGGCACGAACCGTTGCCACCAAAACAACGGCAGACGGCTTCAATCCGGCTTTGCGGCACTTGATATCAAAGAATTTCTCTGCCCCAAGGTCAGAACCGAAACCGGCTTCTGTCACGCAGTAATCCGCCAATTTCAAACCTAACTTGGTGGCTCTGACAGAGTTACAGCCGTGGGCAATATTCGCAAAGGGTCCCCCGTGCATCAAAGCGGGTGTTCCTTCAAGAGTCTGCACGAGGTTCGGCTTGATGGCATCCTTCAGCAAAGCCGCCATCGCACCGTTGGCTTTCAGGTCGGCGGCGGTAATCGGCTGACCGTCATAGGTATAGGCCGCCAAAATTTTACCCAGCCGCTCTTTCAGGTCGAGAATATCCGAGGACAGGCACAGAATCGCCATAACTTCACTGGCCACGGTAATGATGAAGCCGTCCTCACGCGGCACACCGTTGACTCTGCCGCCCAAACCGGCCACAATATTTCTCAGTTCACGGTCATTCATATCCAAACAACGCTTAATCAGAATCCGCTTGACATCAATGCCCAAGGCGTTGCCCTGCTGAATATGGTTGTCGAGCATCGCACACAGCAAATTGTTGGCGGCAGTAATAGCGTGCATATCGCCCGTAAAGTGCAGGTTAATATCTTCCATGGGAATGACCTGTGCATAGCCGCCGCCGGCCGCACCGCCTTTAATGCCGAACACGGGTCCCAGTGACGGTTCCCGCAGAGCAATCACGGTTTTTTTGCCGATTTTGGACAGTGCATCGCCCAATCCGACAGAGGTTGTCGTTTTGCCTTCTCCGGCCGGTGTGGGATTGATGGCGGTCACCAGAATGAGTTTACCGTCCTGACCGGTCATTTTTTCTCTCAGCAGATCCTCCGACAGCTTGGCCTTGTACTTCCCGTAGTATTCCAAATACGCTTCATCAATGCCTAATTTAGCGGCAATCTTCCCTATCGGTTCCGGATTCGCCTGCTGTGCAATTTCGATATCTGACAACATATTGCCTCTCTCCTTTTGTCATTCTTTTTCTTCACTGTTTGACTGACAGTTTACCTCTTACTTTTTAAGATGACCCATCTTTATATACGCAGTCACAGATGGCTCTCTTGTCAGCAGAAGCTAACACATACGCCGCCCCTGCGACCGCTTTTAGTATAGCATTATACTGTTTTGTTTGTCAATGACCAACCACGAGGTTCCACGGAATG
>CADCOZ010000079.1 GCA_902803125.1 uncultured Ruminococcus sp. | reverse complement strand
GCCATGCCGCAGTCCAGCAGGAACATATCGTTATCACATTCAAACAGCGTAATGTTCTTGCCGATTTCATTCAATCCGCCCAAAAAAGTTATTTTGACCGAATGGTCAGCGGCATTGGTATAGTGTCTTTTGGTCTGATAGGCTGTTGTGCGGCTGCTGCCAACCCGTTTGCTTCTGTCTGCCATTGTGCTTCCTCTGTCCGGCACCGGTATAGATACCGAACGGATACCTGTTTGTTTATCCGTCCTTTCCGATAAATGGCTTCCGCCTGCTACCGCAAGCCTTTTTCCTCCCGAACGGCCTGATGTGTTTTTCTGATGCACCATTCTTCCGTTTCCCGAAAACCTTGAGCCTGCAACACCCTTGTTTCCGTTATTTCTCGGTGCATTCTTTCTATTAAATTCTGATAGCACGCTCTATAAACCTCCATTTTCAAAAATTTTGCTAAGCACTCGTATTATTTTTTCCGATGGTTCGCTTTTTTCCACAGCTCCCCCATCTTTTTCCGAACACAGCTATATAGTTCATTTTACTCTAACTCTCGTTGTCTGTCAAGCGTTATTCTCATACCCCCACAGGGTTTTTGAATGAGTAAAAAAATGACGAGCAAAATGTATATTTATCACTTTCGTGCTGAAACATATCATTCCCCGCAATCAATGTTCTAAAAAAGAATGAAAACAAGGCGTATCCTCCCCTTTATTATTCTATTTTAGAAATACTATTGGTGTTGATAGAATGAAGGTGATTCTGTTCCGTTGACAACAGTATCTCTCAGAGTCTGTTTCATTTCTTGACATCGCCCATATCGGATAGCGTATCCGCAAAATCGCCGGAACGCAGCCGTGTGGAAAGGATGTGACGCAGGCCTTTCCACTGCTTTCATTATACAATTGATTTCCTCGGAAACTTCCGAAGAAGTCTAATAGCTTTCGACTTTTTTCAACACAAAAACGATAAGGGAGCAACATTAAAAAATCCGTCATTCCGAACGCAGTGAGGACACTTTTGAAGACACTTCACTGCGTTCAGGGTGACAGATAGAGAAAATTTATTGTGCATCATCACAAACATTTATCAGTTTGCTCATTGATAGTTTATAATACCGTTCCTCATCTTAATCCGGCTGGGAAAGGTCTTTGAAATGGCCGATGAATTCTTCTGCGGTAAAGATTTTCTTGCCGGAGGTGCTGTGAGCCTTTTTCAGAATCCTTTCGACACTCATCGGGTCGGCGATGACAACACAGTCCGTAGGCGGTATCTTGGAGCCTCTTTTCAGTGCCGGAACACCGCCTTCGATGATATGCTTGCCGATGATGCCGCCACGGGTGTTTTCGATTACGGCAACAGGCTTGATGCCGTTTTCCTTCATGACTCGGAGAACCAGCTCACCGAGGGGTGTCCAGCCGTAGATCACTGCGGAACGGATTGTTTCGTCCGGCTGGGGCTTGTTTTTCGCACGGAGCAGGAGATCGCTCATCAGCTTGGTCTGCATGAGAAGACTTTCTTTCTTTCTGCGATTAGAGGCTACAACAGCCTCAAAGTCCAATTTGCTCTGGCACAGGGTGCGTCCCAACATATTGTAGTATTTCCGGTAATATATCAGCTCATACTTTGCTTTCGCTTCCTGAATGCGCCGTTCTTCCTCTTCTCTGGGAAGCCCCTCCATAATGATGTTCACACATTCGTAGGTGTAATCATAATATTCCTTGGAATAGTGCAGGCTCGAAATTCCCAGCCAGTGATTCGTGTCCGACATGGCAGCGTCCAGCATCGGGATGGCGTGACAGCCGGGGATTAGTTTTTTGAGCGCCTCAAAACAGATACCCATCCGCTTGTCTTTTTCCGCCATCAAAGCGAGATTGCCGAAAGGGGTGAGCTTCTCACCGTTGGAGTGGGCGTAATTACAGCGGTTATCCATCACAATCACTTGTTCGGGGGCATAGACCTTCAGGATTTCTTCCACGAAGCCCCTGAGCTTGTCTTCCAGCTCGTCACAGGGATTCTCCACCAGACGGGTGATTTTCTCCTTGACAATGCCGGCTTCTCTCAGAGCCTTAAAAAACGCCCTTCTGTCCCGACTCAGGGTGATGTGAGTGTGACCCATCATCCGAGACCACGGCAGTCTGCACAGGGCGGTGTCGATCATCAGAATATCGGAGTCCGCCTGCTTGATATAATCCATTACGGTCTTGGTCACATCAAGGTACATACAGCGTCTTCTGAAATTCGAAATAGACTTCGGTGCCGGAAAATTATCATACGCTTCCTTATCTTTGATTTCAATCCCCTGTTCGACGAAATAGAACGGATCGAACTCGTTCACATACTGCAGTACCTCAAATTTATTGTCTTCTGCGTGGACGGAGAACGTATCTCTGGACAAGCACGTTCCAAGAATGTTTACCGTAATCTTTTTTCCATAATCTTTTTCTCCCTTACGTTTATGGGTCGCATTTGTGATAATGCGGTGTGTTTTTTCTATCGCTAACGGCTCAATTGTAGCACAATTTTTTTTCCTTGTCAATCCGACAGAATGGGAACTCACGAATCAAATTTGTTCCGTCAGCCACTTGGGGGAAAACTTTTTCTGGCGAAAAAAAGTTTTCCCCCAAACCCCCTTTCAAAATTCGCTGACTTTGACCTGCCCGGTCGGATATCGAATATTATTCACTTTTTATCATTTCTCTCCTTCCCGAAATTTGCTGATTTTGACTGACCCCTAAAAATTCCTAAACAAAAAAGCGTCCCCAACAGCCGCTGAAAGCACGGCTTTGGGAACGCTGCCTGCTATATCATAGGGTACTTCTTCATTCACTTGACACAAAAGCGAAATATTCGTTCCGTGTTTCGGCATAAGAAAAAACATCACGAACCATCAACACAAAAGTTTTTCGCAAGCTTTTTCAAAGGCTTGTGGGCGACACGAAGTTAGTCCCTTTAGGGAGTCCAGGGGCAAAGCCCCTGGTGGGAGGTTTGGAGGGCAAAGCCCTCCAACACTGCTCAGCGGGTGCAGGTGAAGTCGCTGATGTGGGTGTCGAAGCAGACGGAGTCGAGAACCTCTTGGTTGGCTTTGTCGAAGAGGACGATATTTAGGCCACGGCTGTTGATGGCGTAATCTTTGCCGTTGATGTTGATGACCGCCAAGTTGCCGTTGTGATAAACACGGCTTTCGGCGTGGATGGTGTTTTTGCCGACTTTGGCATCGTATACAATCGGTGCTTCATCTGTACCAAGACGTTCAAAAATGACTTTGCCGCCGTTGATGACCGCCAAATAACTGTGACCGTGCTGTCCCATCAGGCTTGTTTTTAAGCCGAGTGCCTGCAAACCGGCCGATACAAAAGAGTTCAACGCTAAACCGGGGGTGTCTTTAACGGCAATCACAATTAAGTTGCCGGCGGTTTTTTCTCGAAGTGTTTCCAGATAATCCACAATATCCGTCTTTTCGGAAAGGCGGTTGGACAGGTTGGAAGCAAAACTCAGCATCAGGTCTTTCAGACTCTCTAACTTCTTGTCCTGCTCGACCACCAGCTCCCGCATCAGGTCATATACCGTCATCGCCGCAACTTTCGGAGCCGCCAGTGCATTCTTCAGCCAACGCATACAGCGTTCCCGCTCGGCGTTCAGGGTGTCATAGACCGCATCATAATCAATCGGCTGAGCAAAACGGTCGTCTGTCAATTCGGAAATGTCGTTGAGCAGGCGATCCTCCAAATGAAGCATCTTGGCAATCGAATAGAAACGGGATGCTCCCCGCTTTTCGTTGACAATCGCCACAAAGGGCTTCTTCATCAGAATGGCAAAGCACATACCGTGGAACGAGTCTGTCACAAAGAAATCGCAGTTGGCAATACTTTGCAGACGTTCCTCGGTTTTGAGCGGTTCCTTATAGAGATCGCCCAGCGGGGCAAAATAACTGGCAGGACGCATATATTCGGAAAAGACCTCACAGTCACCGCCTACTTTATCTTTGAAATGATAAAGAATCATGGATTTCTCGGCGGTCGGATCCAGAATATAGGCACTGACATATTTTTCGGGTGTCTGTCGGGTACAGCGGTCGATCAGGGCCTGATAGTGCTTAGGATCACACAGGAACACCGGATCCAGCACCCATTCGGGCTTAGCCAGACCGTAGACTTCCTGAGCCGTGGTCACGCCGCTGTCCTCACGGCAGGAGAAATGATCAAACCGCTGGAGGTAGAACGCCAGTTCACTGTGAATTTTCGGACTGCCCAAGGTACGCCCGAACGAAGCGGAATAGGCAATTTTCTTCTTGGTATCGCTGACCCAGTCGAGCGAGGTATATTTATCCAACGCGGTATACAGATTGAAGTTGAACAGCTTGTCCGAACCGACCACAAACATATCGCACTTGGGATTCAAATTCTGCCGCATAGATTCTCTGTCCCGATAGGTGGGGGCTACCGCATACGGCGGATAGAGCGGCGCTATATGGATCTTCGGATAGGCTTCCTTGACACGCTCGATATTCTTGGCGGTTTTGGGACGCTCAATCATCAGGGTAGAATAGCCCAGATCCTCCAGCACATGATAGAGGGCATAATGGGTCATGGCTCCACCAAAGTTAATCGCATAATAGTTAACGCAAAGACCCACATCATAATGCTTGGCATCGGCCATGCTGATACTTTCGGAAAGCGTGTGGTTGTGCATCAGCTGCATAAAGCGGCTGCGGTTGGGGCTGGCAGGGTATAATGCCCGCACACGGTTCTTTTTGATATCCTTTGTGGTGATTTTAACCAGCTTGCGTTTGAACAAACGGGATTTAATGGAGTCATACAGCTGCCGTCCCTGTGAATTGTTGATAAAGACCATAGAGGTGCCAAGTTTATCCGTCAAGCCGGGTTCAATATCCTGAATGCCCCAGAAATCGCCGATGGACAAATCGCCCTGACGGGGGAAAGCACAGAACAGACAGTCCGCACAGGACAGCCGCAGGGCTAACTTATCATGGAAAGCTTTTTCAAAGATATCGTTATCTTTCAGACTGCCTTCATAGACGGCACCGTTATCAAATTCAATGCGGATAAAGGTACTGCTTCGCCAACCGTGGCGTTCCTTATCACGGAAGATGATATTCACCGGCTTGGGCGGTTCGCTGTCCTCGGTACAGACAGACGGTGAAGCGGCAATTTCATCAATATAATCCTTCAGCAGTTTTTGGGAAGGTACCCCGTGACACAGGATATCCACCACATACAGATTGTCATAACGCTTATGGAGATAGGCTTTCAAGCCGGCCACCTGACAGGGTGTTCCGGTAAAGAGTACCATGTTATCCTCTTCCAGCAGTTTTTTGATGTCACGGTACAGCAGGTTAATATTACTCTGGGAATATTTCGCCTTGCGTAAAGCGGAAAGGCCGTCCTTATCGTGGACAATTCGGTGTACTACCTCTAAATGGTCGCTGTCAAAGACCGCACCGCACACATAACCGTCCATTTCCAGAATCTTTTCGGCCAGCACGGTAAACATACCGCCCGATGAACTCTGACTGCGAATTTCATCCGAAGCCATCGCCGCATAAATTTCCGGCTCAAAGCTGTTATCCAAAACCGTATTCACGGCCGGACAGGTGTTGATGCACTTTTTGCACTTTACACACTTTTCCGTATCCACACACGGCATGATAAAGCCGTCCTGATTGGGTTTCATTGTGATAGCGTCAACCGGGCAAACATTCATACACGCCGAACAGCCCGTACAGATTTGTTCGGGAACACCTGCCACGGTCACAGGGTCAAGGTCACCCATCTTCTTGTTTCTGACCGTATGAATTTCTTCATCTTCTGCCTTTGCCTTCTTTTCGGAAGCGATGGCGTTTTTCAGCCATTCATAAGAAAGCAGTGCCTTCTCGTCAATAATCGCCCAGACCTTTTCATAGTCGATTTTCTGTGCCAAAATATCACGGATACGCTTGTCAATGGCTTCGGGGCTCATATCCTCCGCATCAATGTTAATCAGTCGGTTTTCCAGTCCCACTGTAGCCAGCAGGGTGCGGAAACGAGCCAAGCTCTGTCCCTGATTGACAATACAGACAAACGGACGGCCAAAAATAATAGAGAAGCAAAGACCGTGGAACGAGTCACCCACATAGCACTCTGTATTTTTGAAATACTTCAGCCAATCTTCCACGCTGGGGTTCTGAATAGCGGGCAGACCTGTCTTTTTGGTGAAGTTTTCGGGATTGTTCGGATTCGGCAGACAGCGGTACTCACAGCCAAGAATTTCCGCAATCTTGAGGAACAGCTGTGCTTTGGTTTCGCCGGGGCCAAGGAAATAGCTGGTAATATACTTCTTGTCCTCCTGCACTTCGGAATTGGCCGCCAAATCATGATAGACCTGCCGCTTGCACAGGAACACCGGATCCATGATTTTATCGGCATCACAGTGGAACACATCTCGGCAGATGGCCACCGCTTCATCTTCACGCACACCGATATAATCGAACTTTTTCATGAAATGCTCCGACCAGATTCTGTCCTCTTCGGGTCCCTCGTAACCGGAACCGAAGGAACTGGCCATCGCAATTTTTTTCTTATCATCATTTACAAAATCAAGGAAGAAGAACTGACCGGCTTCACGGCCGCAGATCTGATAGTGCCAAACGACATCCGAACCGACAATAAAGGTGTCACAGTGTTTATTCAGCACCTTATAATCCATGGAGCTGTGATAGCATTGGGTAACATTATCTTCGCAATAGCGATAGATAAAGCGGTTGGCCACCGTATCTCTGTCGGCATATTTCGGCCGCCAAAGCACTTCGGGCTTATTGACCATAATGGCACTGTAGCCCATGCTTTTGACAACATCATAAAGAGCGTAATAGGTGAGAATGGAACCGTAGTTCAGACCGAACCAAAGTCCTACGATCCCGACATCGTGATGGGTATCTTCGGCTCTTACAATCATTTCGCTGTTTTCTGTGGTTTCAGGATGGCTCATATAAACAACTCCCTTATTTTAGTTTTGGGACATTAAATATCCAGATACTTCTTCCAGAAATTGATATTCGTCAGCTCGTCACGTCTTTCATAATAGCTTCTGACGGTTTTGCGGTACTTCCAGCAGGACTTGAGCTGTATTTTCCACAGCTTATACATCAAACGGATCGTTTCCTTCATGCTCTTCTGTGTTACAAAAGCCTTTCTGCTGCAATAGTCATAATTCAGTGCCTTATCCACACGATAGAAATTCACCGGACGTGCCGTAAAGGTTGGTGCCACCACCGGTGCATCATTATCTGCCCGTTTCTTACGGGGCAGGAGCAGACCGTTAGCGGTCAGTTTCCGCCAAATGCGGGTTCTTCTTTTGGGTTCGGGCATACGGCAGGCCTGTTCATACGCCGGATAGCTGAAAGGAACAGACAGGTCATTGATATCCTGTAATTTATAGCCGCGTCCCATAACGCTCTTGTGCAGGGCTTCACCGTCCTGTGCCATCAGCCAGTCAATACCATTATAGAAGTCGTTGACCCCGTCCATCAGCAATTGGGCGTTTTTGTAGCGATAGTACACAATTTCCCGCTTGACCTGCTCTTTCAGGTCACGGATAAAGTTTCTTCTCTTATACCGCAGGTTATGAATGGAGTTATCAATCAAGCGGTTGCGGAAGATATAGTAGTACATAGACGAAGCATATTTGTTCTCAAAAGGTTCGTGCCAGACGCAGATACCGTTCATCAAAATCAGGTGCTTACAGTTCCGCAGACCGTATTCCACATCATCACCACGGATGAAAATCGGCAGAGGCAGGTTGCTTTCGGTGATGACACTCGCCGGAAAAGCACAATACCACCAAGCGTTGAACTCGGTTTTTTCCTCAAATTCATTATAGAGGCAGGCTTCGGTATCCAGCAGGTTCAGACCGGATTTATGCGAAATCAGATAGCCCTTGTTCCAGCGGGCGCCGGCTTCTGTTTGAATATACTGCTTATCCAGCCGCAGCATGGCACCGCCCACAAAAGAATCCTGATACTCGTCTTTGAGCAGTGACAAAATCACAAAGGTACGGAACACCGAATCGGGGTTGATGATAACATCATCGTCCATGACCAACACATGGGTAATGCCACGCTGTTCACGGCAGTTCATGATTTCGATCATGCCGCGGGTAAAACCGCCGGCGCCGCCGGTGTTCTTGTTCTGGAACAGGTGTACTTTGTCGCACAGCAGAACATGGTCGGGGTTCAGGGTGCCGGCATTATCGGAAATGAAGATTTCCAAGCCGTTATGCAGTTCCGAACGGGGGTTGGAGAGGAAGCAGTTATACAGTTCACGAACATTTTTGGCAACAAACACTTCCCGCTTGAAGGTACAGATATCAATGGCAATTTTAACCGGACGGATTTCTTCCGGCAGCACCTCGCCATCGTACCAGCCATCGTAAAGCGAACCATCCTCGCTCAGGCACAGCAGACCGAAACAAAACATACCGCTGTTGGATTCCGTATCGAAAGGAAATGCATAAACCCCTTCTTGTTCCGGCTCGCCAAAGGTTTCCTCATGCAGAAATTTTGTCATGGTGCCGTCAAGATGCTTTTCCTTCCGCATCAGCGTAATGCGGAACTGTCCCTTTACATGAAGAAAAATGCGAATTTTTTTGATTTTGGTGTATTTAAACCATTTTTCTGCCGAACAGCCGTTGAAATAGGTATCGAAGGTGATGGAAGAATCACGGAACATATTGAGGTAATCCTTGTCCCATGTGAAATCTATCGTCCCGTTTCTGCGGAAATACATCTTTTCTTCGGTACAAATGCCGGTTTGCGGAAAAAGCAGGCTTTGCAGTTTCATTTTCTACACTCCTAAATTTGATACTTCGTTGATGATAAGAATTCTGACCTTTTTATTGTAGCATTAACTGAAAAACAAATCAAGTTTTTGTTAAAAAATCCGATGTGTAATTATTGAGAAAAATAATCTTCCTTTTTGCTTTTTTTGTTAGTTTTGATGTCAGCCATTCACCGGGGGAAACCTTTATCTCAGGGGTAGTCACTTGGGGAAACCCCTT